>CAYUME010000060.1:0-13078 GCA_964445475.1 uncultured Planctomycetia bacterium | reverse complement strand
CTTCGCCCTCCTCGCGACGGCGATCGGGACCCTCTTCTACAGCCTCTCCGGCCTGCACGCCGCGCTCGAAGAGGGGGCGGATTCGACCGCGTGGGAGGAATCGGCGGCGGGATTCCGGGACCGTATCCTCCTCGGCTCGACCTGGGGCCGCGCCCTGGCGGACTTCTACTACCGGCACACCCTGCTCCCGGCTGCGGCGATCCGCCGGCCGCGGGCCGAGCACCAGCGGCTCGCGCTCGTGCTCGGGGACCCGGGCCCCCTCACCGTGTCGGTCCGCGCCGGCCGCCAGTGGTGGTTCTTCCCCGCCCGCGAGGAGGGGGTGATGTGGTTTTACGCGGAGGAGGCGACAACGCCCGAGGGGCTGGCGGCACGACTCCACCCCCTCCCCGAGACGATCTTCTGGATCCCGCTGCCGGGGAACCCGGAACGAGACCCGTTCCTCGAGCCCTTGAAAGCGGTGCGGGACACGGTGACACCGCGTCTCGTGATCGTCGGCGGCCCGGAGGCCTGGACGACGCCGGCCGGCGCCTTCGCGGGCGCCCGGCAGGTGCCGATTCCCGTGCGGCCGGAACGCCTGGCCGGCGCGATCGGAGGCATCCTGGACGACCAGGACCGGGCCGGCGGCCCGGCGGGTGCACCGATCCTGCGCGCCTTCGGGGGTCTGCGCGGACTGCTGGGCACGGCCAACTTCTCCCTCGTCCTGGGCGCCGGGCTGCTGGTGGCAGTCCTGTCGATCTGGAGCGCCTGGGCCTGGGGGGCTCTGGGTGCCGCCGCCGCATCCGGCCCGTGGACGAGACG
Organism: uncultured Planctomycetia bacterium; assembly: GCA_964445475.1. Taxonomy (GTDB): domain Bacteria; phylum Planctomycetota; class MHYJ01; order CAYUME01; family CAYUME01; genus CAYUME01. The sequence continues at coordinate 12,280 of CAYUME010000060.1, read as the reverse complement.
CGCGGCGTGGGTTGCCGGGCCGACCGCCGCCCTGGCCGCGTGGGGCGCACTGGGATTGGGGGTCGCGGGGGGAGCCGGGGGGGTCTGCCCGCCGCCCGAGCTGCAGGCCGATCCCCTCCGCGCGCTCGCCTCCCCGAGCCCGTGCGTGCGCATGAGCGCGGCTCAGCAGATCATGCGGGATGGCTCCCGAACCCCGGCCCTGCACACGCCGGAGGCCCGCCTGCTTCTCGTCACGGCGATGGAGGACGGCGACCCCCGCGTGCGGTTCTGGGCGGCGGCGGCCCTCGGCGCCGGCTTCCACCGCGGCGCGGTCCCCGCCCTCATCGCTCGCCTGCGCGATCCCGACGTGAGGGTGCGCTACCGCGCCGCCCGCTCCCTGGGAATGCTCGGGGATGCCGCGGCTATCGGGCCGCTGATCGAGATGATGCGCACCGATGAAGGGTACGCGGCAGACTACGCCCGGTCGGCCCTGCGAAGGCTGTCCGCGCTGCGGGGGGGAGGCCGGTAGCCCCGGAACGCCCGCATCCCGAAGCCGGGGAACGGATGCGGGCGCATCACGGCATGCCGACGGACCCGTCGAGGATGGAGGCCGACGACTCCTCGCGGACCATCCGGCTCAGGTCCAGCTCGAGGAACGCCTTGATGACGTCCGGGTCGAAGTGCGTCCCGCTCAGGCCGCGGATGTGCTCGCGAACCTTCTCGGAGGCCCAGGCTTTGCGATAGGGCCGGTCCGAGCTCAGCGCGTCCCACACGTCCACCACCGCGAATATCCGCGCGGCCAGCGGGATCTCCGTCCCCTTCAATCCGCGCGGGTACCCGGTGCCGTCCCACTTCTCGTGGTGGCCGTACGGGATGTCGATGGCGGGACGGAGGTAGGCGATGGGCCAGAGCATCTTGAAGGCGTAGACGGGATGGCGCTTCATGACCTCCCACTCGTCCTCGGAGAGCGCCCCGGGCTAGTGCAGGATGTTGTCGGGAATCCCCATCTTGCCGATGTCGTGAAGGAGCGCGCCCCGGCGGACGTGGATGAGGTCCGCCTCGTTCAGGTTCATCGCCCGCGCCAGCCGCAGGGTCACGTCGGTGACGCGCTGGGAGTGGCCGACGGTCTCGCGGTCGCGGAGGTCGAGGGCGTGGGACCAGCCTTCCAGGGTGGAGTCGTAGGCGACCCCCAGCTCGGCGCTGGAGCGCTGCAGGTCCTTGAAGAGCGTCGCGTTGTCGATGGCGATCGCCGCCTGGCTGGCGACCGCGTCGAGGAAGTCGAGCCACTCCCGGTCCGGGTAGAAGAGCCGGCGGTGGTAGATCTCGAGAACGCCCTTGACGAGGCCGCGGGCGATGAGGGGCACGACCACGTAGGAGGCGAACCCCTCGGTGGTGCGGCAGGGAGGCAGGGAGGCTTCCCGGCTCTCCGCCAGGTTGGGGACGCTGACGATGCGCCGGTCGAGCGCGGCCCGCCCCGCCAGCCCCTCCCCGACGCGCACGGGCGGCGTGAAGGGGGAGGCCGACCGGAAGCCGCGCCCCGCGGCGTAGTTCAGCATCTGGGTCTGCGGGTTGAGGCGCAGCACGTCCGCGGCGTCGGCGCGCAGCTGGGCGATCGCCTGCTCGAGCAGCGTGTGCAACGTCAACCGAAGGTCCATGCTCGCCGTGATCGTCATGTCGATCGTCCGGAGGGCGGAGAGGCGGTCGAGCTGGCGCCGGCTCTGCTCCTGTGCCTCCTTGCGGTCGGTGATGTCGACGAAGGTCCCGATGACACTCTGCAGCTGCCCGTCGGCCCCGACAAGCGGGGCGGCGGTGACCGAGACGATCCGCCGGTGGCCCCGCTTCCCGACGAGCTCCACCTCGTATGCCGTGCGCCGGCCGGCGGCCCGGTTCGCCTGCTCCCGCTCGATGACGGCCAGGCTCTCCGGCGTGAAGAACCGCTGGAAGCTCACGTTCGCCAGCTCGTCGGGCGAATCGACCTCGAGCAGGTCGCACATCGCGGGATTCACGTAGATGGTCATCCCCTCCTGCGTCACGTGCCAGATGCCGACGGAGGCCGTCTGGGCCAGCGTCCGGTAGCGCTCCTCGCTCTCGCGAAGCGCCTGCTGCGTCCGGAGCCGAGCCAGCACCCCGCCGCACGCCATCGCGAAGGCCTCGAGCAGGTGGAGGCTCTTCTCGTCGTAGTGGCCCGGCGTGTAGCTCTGCACGGAGAGAAGGCCGATCTGCCGCTTCTCCCACTGGATCGGGACGTAGAGCAGGGATCGGGAGAGGCGGGCGTCGAATCCGAACGGAACCACGCGCTCCCGCGGCGGATCCTCCTTGCGGTTGAGCAGGACCGGCCGGCCGGTCAGCGTCGGGGATTCCGGATCGAAACGGCTGCGGGGGCTCGAGGCGTCGATCGGAACCTCCACCGGCTCCTCCGCCCCCTCCGCCGTGTCCTCCCCGTAGATCCCGAGAACGTTCTGGCCCGCCTCGTCCAACATGCAGAAGAGGAAGGCGTTGTTCCGGAAGAGACGCCGGCACTCCCGCGCCACGATCCGGCCGACCTCCTTCAGCGTCAGGGGCCCGCTGAGGTGCTGGACCAGCCGCTGGAGCGCCTCCCGTTCCGCCTCCGCCTGTTTCCGGTCGGTGATGTCGTGGACGAGGGCGAGCCGCGCCAGCCGGCCCCCGAACGGGATCCCCCGCGACGTGACCTCCACGTCGACCCACATCCCGTCCTTCTTTCGGTGCCGCCACAGGCCGACCGCCGACAGGCCGGGCGGATGGTCGGCCAGGAAGCGGAACAGCGCCGGAGCCTCCTCCGGCGGGTGGAGATCCTGGACTTTCATCCGCATGAACTCGTCGCGCGAGTAACCGTAGTGACGGATCGCCGCGTCGTTGACGGCCAGCATGGCCATCGTCGCCGGGTCATACACGAGCAGCGGGAAGGGATTGGCTTCGTAGAGCAGGCGGTAGGACTCCTCGGACTCGCGGAGGGACTGCACCGCCCGGGCCGTCTCCGCCTGCCGGCGCAGGATCGCGGAAGCCATGTCGTCCATGGCGGAGGAGAGGAGACCCAGCTCCCCCGGCAGCGCAGGGTGCGGATGGCGCGGGGAGGACTGGCCTGAACGCACCTGGTCTGCCACCCGCACCAGGCTCCGGACGTGCCTCAGCATCAGGATCTCGCCCAGGAACCCGGTCAGCGCGAAAGCCAGCAGCACGGCCAGGCCCAGCCCGACGAGGTTCCGGTCCAACGCCCGGTCGACTCCGGCGGTGACGGCGTCGCACGGCGTCAGCACGGTGACGAAGAGCCCCGCGTCCGCCGGGTCGTCGGTCAGCGCGGCGTAGGCCGCGAAGCGGAGGATGCCGTCGCCGGACAGGAGCTCCGTCGTCCCCGCGCCTTTCCCCGACGCCAGCGCGCTGATCGGATTGGCCTCGGCCATGTGCGTGCCGATCCCGTCGCCCCCCTCCGACGGCACCCGGGAGAGGACCCGGCCGTTCCGGTCAAAGACCCAGAGGGTCTCTCCGGGCTGCAGGTCCGCCTGGACCCGCTCCCCGAGCTTCCGCAGGGGATCCAGCCCGAGCGCCGCGAAGGCCACCGCGGTCACGCGGCCCTGGCCGTCGAACACGGGATGCCCGAGCAGGAGCGCGGGCTTCCCGGTGGCGGACTCCACCTGGTAGTCGCCGACGCCGAAGCCGCCCTGCACCGCGCGCTTGAAATAGGAGCGGACGGACTGGTTCTCGGGGGTCGTGACGGGAAAGGCGGCCGCCAGCAGGTCGCCGGTGGTCCCGAGCAGGCCGAGGTTGACACAGGCGGGGAACTGGCGCTGCAGATCCGCGACGATCGCGCGGCAGGCTTCGGCATCGCCTCCGCGAACGGCGGGGTGACGCGCCAGACCGGCGAGAAGTTGGCGGGTCCCGTCGAGAAGCCGGCCCTGCTCGGCGGCGACCCGCTGCACCACCAGCAGCGCCCGGTCCCGCGCGTCCCGAACGCCCGCGTCCCGCTGCGCCCAGGCGTTGACGACGATGAGCACAAAAGCGGGCAGGGCCGCCAGCAGGATCAACAGGAACAGACGGCCTCGCAGGCCGCCGAACCGAAAACGAGCCATGAAACGAACCTCCGCCAGCGCCGTTCTCCCGCCGGCGGCGCCCCTCTCCCCCTCCGGAAGGAAACCATACGACGACGGCAATGTCAAACCATATTACATGTGCTGCTCGCGCCAGGCCGCGTCCGGCGCAACGGGGCCCGGTCTCCGGACTCAAGGCGCCGGCACCCTCCGGGAGGGAGGCCGCCTTCCGCCCGCCCGAACCGGGCTGTCAGTACCCCATCCGGACCCGGCGGGTGATCTGCTCGGCCGCGATGCGCGTCTTCAGCTCCGTGGCGACGCGGTCGGTCGGGTCGAGGGCTAGAGACTTGTTGAACCAGCGGATCGCGTCCCGGAACGACTGGTCCACCGCCGCCATCTGGCCGAGGCTGTCGTAAACCGCGATGAGCAGGCGCGTCACCGACACGGTCTCCCGCTGGGCCGCCTCCTGCACCTCGGGGGTCTTGGCCCTGGTCTGGAGGTCGACCAGCGCGGCGCGGGCGGCCTCAAGCCGCGCCGCCGCCGCCTGCCAGGCCTTTTCGGCCCGCCCGGTGACGCCCTTCCCCTCCTGATCGAGCCCCTCGGCGAACAGCTTCCGGGCCTCTTCGACGGCCTGAAGGGCCTGGGTCAGGCGCTTGGACTCGACCGCCTCCTCGTCCTTGGCCTTCTGGTCCTGCGCCTTCTGCTGGACGGCGGCCAGCCGCTTCTGGCGCTCCTCGTTCTCCTTCTGGATCGCCTCCGCGATCCGTTTCAGCTCCTCCTTGGCGCGCCCGGCGGCCTCGCCGACGGGGTATTTCTCGAGAAGCAGGCTCCAGGCACGCAAGGCGTCCTCCAGCTTCCCCTCCTGCGTCAGCGCATCGGCACGATCGGCCAGCGCCCTGGCGTCGGAGGCTCGGACCTCCTCCCGTTTCGGCTCCAGGGCCGCCGCCTGCGCCGGGTTGATCTCCGCGACCCGGCCATACGCCTGCAGGGCCTCCCGGTAGAGGCCGTTCTGTCTGCAGAACTCGGCGAGATGAAGCCAGCCGGCCGCGTCGTCGGCCGCCAGCCGGCGCCGCAGGAGCAGGTAGGCCGAGTCGGGGCGGAGGTCCGCAAGGGGCAGGGTCACCTCGCTGCCCTGCAGCCGGAGGGTGACGTCCCGCTCGGTGACGCGCAGGAGGGTCCCTTCACGCGACGTGTTGTCACGCAGCCAGATCAGCTCGTTTTGCGGCGTCTGGGACCTGGCGGGAAGGACGGCGGCCAGCGCCAGGACGAGCACGACCGCGTGCGGAACGCATCCGGACATGGCCGTGTTCCCCCAATGACGGCACCGAAACGGAGAGGGGCTGTGCCGGCTACTACTATTATATCGCCGCAGCGGGACTGTGACAGGGAAATCAGCCGGCCGTCGCGCGCCACAGGGCGTCTTTTTGCTTGTAATAAGGGGGATGCGATCATAGAATCCCCCCGCGGTCCTGTCTGGCGCGTGGCGCGGCGTGGCCGCGCCTTTTTTTCAGGTTGCCACTCCGTACAGGAATCAGCAGGCCCATGATCGTCATGAAGTTCGGGGGGTCCTCCGTGGGGGACGCCCAGCGCATCCGCACCGTCCTGGGTCTCGTCCGTCGCGAACTGCCCCGCAAGCCCATCGTGGTCGCCTCCGCTCACAAGGGCGTGACCAACCTGCTCGTCAAGCTGGGCGAGCGGGCGAAAGCCGGCGAAGTGGACATCAGCGAGATCGAGCGGCTCCACCACCAGATCGCGAAGGACCTCGGGGTGGGCACCGACCACATCCAGGACTGCCTCTCCGAGCTCGCCATCCTCGTGAAGGGCATCTCGCTCGTGCGGGAGCTCTCCCCGCGCTCGTCCGACTACGTGCTCTCCTTCGGCGAGCGGATCTCCTGCCGGACGATCGCCGCCTTCTTCACGAAAAGCGGCCTTCCCGCCGAGGCGTTCGACGCCGGGGAAATCGGGCTGGTGACCGACGACCGCTTCGGCGAGGCGCGCCCGCGGCCCGAACACGAGGAGAAGCTCAACCGCTTCCTCACGGACTTCATGGCCCGCACCGGGAAGGTGCCCATCGTGACGGGCTACATCGGAAAGAGCCGCGCCGGCGACATCACGACCCTCGGGCGGAACGGGAGCGACTATTCCGGCGCCATCGTCGGGGCCGCCCTCAACGCCGAGGAGATCCAGATCTGGACCGACGTCGACGGCGTGATGACCGCCGACCCCTCGATCATCCCCGAGGCCCTCCCCATCGAGCGGATGAGCTTCGCCGAGGCGGCCGAGCTCGCGTACTACGGCGGCAAGGTCCTTCACCCCGCCACCCTCGTCCCCGCCGTCAGGAAGGGCATCCCCGTCCTCGTCCTCAACACCTTCCGGCCCGAATCGAAGGGGACCGTGATCGTGGAGAAGGGCGAGCGCTACGAGGGCGTCGTCAAGTCGATCGTCTACAAGGAAAAGCAGCTCCTCGTCAACATCGAGTCGGGCCGCATGCTCGGCCAGAGCGGCTTCATGCAGCGGATCTTCGAGGTCTTCGGCCGCCACGGCGTGAGCGTCAACATGGTCTCCACCTCCGAGGTCAGCGTGTCGGTGACCACGGACAACGCGAAGCGGCTGCCGGATGTCGCGGCGGATCTGAAGCAGTTCGCCGACGTGTCGATCGAGCCCGGCAAGTCGATCGTCTGCGTCGTCGGCGAGGGCATGCGGTCGACCCCGGGCATCTCCGCGGACATCTTCGACGGGATCCGCGACGCGGAGGTGAACGTCCTGATGATCTCCCAGGGCGCCTCGCACATCAACATCTCGTTCGTGGTCGACGACGCCGACGTCAAGAAGACGGTGCAGTCGCTGCACGACAAGTTCTTCTCCGGCCGCAAGGCCCTCAAGCCGGTCGGCGCGGGGAAGTAGGGGCCGCACGTATCAGGGAACCCGGTTTCCGGGGGGGGCTGCCATGCGCACCGCGCAACGAATCCGTCGGGGGCTGCCGGGGATCGTGCTCGCCGCCGCCGCGTGCGGGGGGACGCCGGAGCCAACGGGCCCGGCCGAGCCGCCGCCCCCGCCGCCGACCCGCGAGACCTTCCATCGCGACCGCCCCGTCTTCCACGTCGTCGACCCCGCGCGCCCGTGCTCCTATTTCGTCTACGGCACCCCCAAGGGGCCCGTCGTCATGACGGTCGAGCCGGGGATCGGGCTCCGGCCCGCGACGGAAGCCGAGTCCCGGTACACCCTGGATCGCTACGAGGCCCTCCACGCCCGCCCCCGGGCCCAGCAGTCCGACGCCTACACCGAGCTCATCCGGGCCGAGCGCGCCGCGAAGCGCGACATCAGCGACGAGCTCCTGGCGCTGATGGAAAAGACCGTCCGGCGGTGGGAGGAGGAGAAGCGCACGCTGGAGATCCGCCAGGAGGCCGCGCGCGCCGCGGGGGCGAAAGAGGAGGAGGCCCAGCTCGGCCAGCTCGCCGCCGATCTCGAGCGCCGCATCCTCGCCCACGAGATCAAGATGAACCTCTACGCCTCGCCGGAGTGGAAGGCCGCGCGATCCGTCCCGAAGTCCGACAACATCCCGGTCCCTGCGGTCGGGGCGAAGTAGGCGCCGCCTCGCCCCGGTGCGGCGGAAGCGCGATGGCGGGCGGGGGCGGGACGCCGTCCCGCCCGCAGGTCGCGTGGAATGCAAAAAGGGATGAGCCCGGGCCATCGGCGGACGTCCCTTCCGTTTTGGCGTGCCGTTTCCTGACTACGTCCCCGCCTCCTCCTTCTGCGCCCGCGCCCGCGCCTCCCGGTCCTCCTTCCGGAGCCTCTCCGTCACGCGGGCGCCGTAGAGCTTCCACCAGTTCTCCCAGTCCTCCGCCGTGGCGTGCTTCGACTCGCCCGTGATCTCCCGGAGCGCCTCCTGCGCCTCGGCGTGGTGCAGGTTGTCCTTTCCGCTGCCGCCCCCCCGCCGCGACCGCCCGCGCGCACTCCGACGCTTCCCCGTGTCGCGGAGCAGGTCGATGAGTTCCTCCACGAAATCGGGCGACCGGAACTCCCCCGCGGCGGCGAGGGCGGCCTTCTCCACGCGGGGCTCGCCGTCGTTGAAGAAGTCGATGACCGTCGGAGCCGTCCCCCAATCCTTCACCCGCCCGAGCGCCTTGAGGCAGGCGATCTCCACCTCGGGCTCCTTGTGCGCCGCCCGGATCGCGCCCGCGAGGGCCTGCGACGCGACGGGATTCTTCTCGTAGGCGCCGAGGGCCTTGACCACATCGATCCGGGCCGCCGGGCTGGAATCGGCCAGCAGCGGGAGGAGGGCATTGAGGAGCCGCGGGTCCTTCAGGCGCGCAAGCATCTTGACGGCCGCGCCCTTCTCCTCGTCGCTCGTCTTGGGAGCCTTCCGGAACTCCTCGAGACACGCCTGCACGGCGAGGTCCTTCTCCTGTTTCGCCTCGGCGTCGGCGGCGTGCAGCGCGACGGGGGCGATGACCAGGAGCAGGACGGCAAGACAAGACGGGGCGTGGCGCACGGGAAGCCTCTCCTGATAAAACTCGCGTGCCGGCCAGGTCAACCCGCGAACACGGCGGGTGTTTCGGCGCCAGGAGAGGCCGGCCGGCGCGCGGACATCCCGGCCCGACCGTCACGAGTAGGGCCGCTTCTCCTTGGCGATCCGGGCCTGCTCCTCTTTCTCCTCCTGCTGGAGGCGGGCCGTCACCCGGGGCCCGTAGACCTTCCACCAGTCTTCCCATTCCTTGCCGGCGCGGCGCCCCCCCATCAGCGCCATCGCCGGGTCGGCCGGAAGCTCCTTGGTCTCGCCCGTGATCTCGCTCAGGGCCTGGTGGGCGGCGGCCCGCACCTCGGCCCGGCGGACACGCCACTCCTCCAGGGAGGCGGACCGGGCGGCCCCGCCGCCGCCCGCGTCGTCGAGAAACTTGATGAGATCCTTCACGAAGACGGGACTCTTGATCCGTCCCGCCGCTTTCATCGCGGCCGTGCCCACCCGCGATTCGCTGTCGTTGAAGTGGTCGATGACGACCGGCGCCGCAGTCCAGTCGCGGATCGAGCCGAGGGCGTCGAGACAGGCGATCTGGATCTCCGGCTGCTTCCGGGCTGCCGTCAGCGCCCGGACGACCGCCGCGGAGGCCTCCCGGCTCTTCTCGTAGCCCCCGAGGACGCCGAGCGCCTCGGCCCGGACGGCCGGACTGGGGTCGCCGAGGACCCGGGACAGCGTGGCGAGGATCTTCCGGTCTTTCACGGCCGCCAGGGCCTTGACGGCGCCGGCGCGATCGTCATCCCCCCCCTTGTAGGTCTCCTTGAAGCCGTCGAGCGCCGCCTGCACGGTCTCGTCGTGCGCCTTCTTCGCGTCGGCGGCCGGATCCTCCGCCCGCGCCGCCGCGGCGGCAAGCAGGGTGGCGGCGAGCGCAACCGCAATCCGGCGGGCGTGGCGTGCCATGGTCGGGTCCCCCTGTGCTGCGGGCCATTGAATGCCTGCTGCTGCGGGAAGGAGGTGGAACCGCAGGAAAACGCAACGCGACGGGGATCTCGAGACCACGCAAGCGCGGGCCGGATCCCCTCTGCGTTCATCCGCGTTCATCTGCGGCTCCCTTCCTCACGGCGGCAGCGTCGCCAGCCGCTCGAGCTCCTCCCGCTCCTCCTTCTGCAGGCGCGCGGTGACCTCCGGACCGTGCGCCTTCCACCACGCATCCCACTCCGCGGCCCCGTGGGGGACGAACGCCCGGCCCCCCGCCCCCCCGCGCGCCTCCACAGGACGACGGGGCTCCGTCTCCCCGCGGCGCACGGCCGGATCCCGGGGGGAAGGCCCCGGGTCGCGGCGCGGCGCCCGGGAGGATTCCGCGGTGATTTGCTGGAGGGCGATCTGGGCGGGGATGAGCAGCTGCAGCTGCCGCGCGACCAGGTCGCCCCACGACGTGGCCCCCGCCGCCGCGGCGCTCGGGGCCTTCAGCACGGTGATGAGCTCCGGGACGACGTCCGGGCTCCGGATCCCCGCCGCCGCCCGAACCGCCGCCTGTGCGACCGAGATCGACGGGTCGTTGAAGTGGTCGACGACCGCCGGGGCCGAGCCCCACTCCCGGATCCGCCCGAGGGCCTGAAGGCAGGCGACCTGGATCTCGGGCTTTTTTTTGGCGGCGGTGAGCGCCCGGAGGACGGCCGCCGCGGCCTCGCGGCTCTTCTCGTACGCGGCGAGCGCCTCGAGCGCCGCGTCCCGCACCGCGGGGGCGGGGTCCTCGAGGACCCGCCCGAGCGTCTCGACGATCCGCTTGTCCTTCGTCGCCGCCAGCCCCCGCACCGCGGCCGCGCGGTCGGTCTCCGACCCCTGGTAGGCCTTCCGGAACGCGTCGAGGCCGGCCTGGACCGCCGCGTCACGGGCCTTCTTCGCCCCGGCGGCGTCCTCGGCCCGGAGCGGGAGGACACCGGCGAGAGCGGCAAGCAGCATCGACTGGCACCGGAGTCGTCGGCGGACCATGCCCCCCCCACCTCGATCGCCCGGCCTCCCTGTATAACCGTCGAGGCCCGAAAAGGTTTCACGTCGCCCGACCGGCTCGGGGCTGACCGCTCAGGCCCGCCGCTGGACCAGGGTCCCGCCGCTCGCCCGCTGGATCGCCTCCACGAACGCCTTGGCACGGGAGACGATCGTCTCGTATCGCCCGGCGGCCACCGCCTCCTTCTGGACCAGTTCCGTCCCGACGCCGACGGCCACCACGCCGGCGGCCTTCCACTCCTTGATGTTCTCCAGGGAGACCCCGCCGGTCGGCATGAACTTCAGCTTCGGGAAGGGGCCGCGGAGGGCCTTGGCGTAGGACGGGCCGAACAGGGAGCCGGGGAAGAGCTTGATCACGTCCGCCCCGAGCCGGGACGCCGCCAGGATCTCCGTCGGCGTCACGGCGCCCGGCATGACGGCGACGCTCCGGGACTTCGCGACGGCGATCACCTCGGGAACCAGGCCGGGGCTCACGAGAAACTGCGCGCCGGCATCGATCGCGGCGGTCGCCTCCTCCGCCGTGCAGACCGTCCCCGCGCCGACGATCATGTCGGCAGGGCCCTCTTCGACGAGCGACCGGATGATCGACGGGGCGTCAGGACAGGAGAAGGTGATCTCGATGTTCGCGACACGGCCGGCGTGCAGCGCCTCGGCGATCTTGAAGGCCTGCTCGTTCGTCTCCGCGCGGACGACCGCGACGATCCAGTCCTGGGCGATGCGGTCGAGGACGCCGTCCCGGGGCATTGCGAAGGGGGACATGGAGGAAGTCTCCGAAGCAAGAAGGTGAAAAGGACGGGGATCTCCGACTCGCCCGCGTGGCGGTAAAGCAGGATAAGGCATAGAGGGGAGCGAAGACAAGCAACAACGCGCGTCGCCCCCGGGCGGGAGCGGTTTAATCCTTTCGCCGGGCAGGGCTTGTCGCTATCATCGAGCGCGTCTCCCGGGAGCCGCCGCATGCCCCGCATCGCGCTCTTCTCCACCTGCCTGGTCGACCAGTTCTTCCCCGGGGTGGGGCGGGCGGCGCTGAAGCTGCTGCGCCGCGCGGGCTGCCGCGTCGAGTTCCCCCCCGCCCAGACCTGCTGCGGCCAGCCCTTCTTCAACATGGGCCGCCGCGAGGCCGCGCGCCCGCTGGCGCGGCGCACGATCGAGACCCTCCGCCCCTACGACGCCGCCGTCCTCCCCTCCGGCTCCTGCACCGCGATGATCCGCGTCCACTACCCGGAGCTCTTCCGCCACGAGCCGGCCTGGCTGGAGGCGGCCCTCGAGGTCGGACGCAAAACCTTCGAGCTCTCGGAGTACCTCGTGAAGGTCCTCGGCCGGCCGGACGCCGCCGGGCGGGGCGGGGGGACGGTGACCGTCCACGACAGCTGCCACCTCCTGCGCGCGCTGCGGATCCGGGAGGAGCCGCGGGCGCTGCTGCGCGCGGCGGGCATCCGGATCGCGGAGCTGGAGGACGCGGAGACCTGCTGCGGCTTCGGCGGCGCCTTCGCGGTCAAGATGGGACCGATCTCCGGCCGGATGCTCTCGAACAAGCTCGACCGGATCGAGGCGAGCGGGGCGCCGGTCGTCTGCGCCGGAGACGTCTCGTGCCTGATGCACCTCGGCGGCGGGCTGAGCCGGCGGGGGAGCGCGGTGCGCGCGGTCCACGTGGCCGAGATCGCCGCGGAGGGGCTCTGACGCGATGGAGATCACGACGCACCGGTTCCGGGAGAACGCCCGCGCCGCCCTCGCGGACGCCCCCCTCCAGCGGGCGCTCGCCAAGGCGATGAGCCAGGCCGATACCGTCGCCATCGCC
>CAYUME010000059.1:0-13296 GCA_964445475.1 uncultured Planctomycetia bacterium | reverse complement strand
TCCGCCCGGTCGAGCGCGGCCGCCTGCCGCACCGAGAGCGCCAGCCGCTCGAGGGCGCCGTCGCCCCCGGTCCCCCGGCAGGCGCCGGCGATCGCGTCGCGGAGCCGGTCGAGCCCCGCCCCGTTCCGGGCGGAGACGCGCACGACGCGCCCCGCGTCGCCCCCGGGCGCGAGCGCCGCCCCGTCGAGCGCCGCGCCCAGGTCGGACTTCGCGAGAACGAGGAGTCCCGCCCGGTCCGCCAGCAGCCGCGCCGGTGCCCGCCCCGCCGCCCCCGCCGGGTCGCTCCCGTCGACGACCACGAGGAGGACATCCGACTCCCCGGCCAGGCGCCGGAGACGCGCCACCCCATCGGCTTCCGGCCCGGGCCGGGCCTCGCCGGGCCCCGGGAGTCCGGCCGCGTCGACGAGCCGCACCGGGACCCCGCCCCACGCCAGCTCCGCCTCGATCAGGTCGCGGGTCGTCCCCGGCTCGGGCGAGACGATCGAACGGGGCGCCCCGGCCAGCGCGTTGAAGAGGGTCGACTTTCCCGCGTTCCGGGGTCCGTAAAGCAGGACGAGGGCGCCGGGCCGCCACGCCGCCTCCGTCCGTCCCGCCGCGCGGACCGACGCCGCGTCGTCCGCAAGCCGCGACGCCCGCGCCCCCGCCTCCTCCGCCGGGACGATCTCGATATCCTGGTCCGGAAAGTCGAGCGAGGCCTCCACGTCGGCACACAGCGCGACGAGGCCGCGCTCGAGGGCGCCGCAGCGGCGCGAAAGCCCCCCGCCCAGCCCCGCGACCGCCCCGGCCAGCGCCGCCCGGTCCGCCGCTGCGATCACCCCCATCACCGCCTCCGCCTGGGCCAGGTCGAGCCGGCCGCCCAGGAAGGCCCGCCGCGTGAACTCCCCCGGCTCCGCCGGGCGCGCCCCCGCCTCCACGATCCGGTCGACGAGCGCCCGCAGGAGCGGCCCCGCGCCGGTCGTGTGGATCTCGACCACGTCCCCCCCCGTGTACGAGCGGGGCCCGGGCATGAACAGGAGCCGGGCGGGGACCGGCGACGCGGCCCCGGGCAGGGACCAGGCCGAGGGGACGAGGCGCCGGCCGCGGGATGCGGCGGCGGGCGGCGAGCCAACGGGCGGGCAGACGGCAGCGGCGATCGCGAGGGCGCGCGGGCCATCCAGGCGGACGACACCGCGGACCCCTCCGGCCGCGCTGGACACCGCGACGATGGTGTCGCGAGGCCCGTCCGACAAGCGATCCGACATGAGGCCCCCGCCCACAAAACGCCGCGGCCGGAGGATCCTCCGGCCGCGGCGGAAACGATGCGGGCGAACGCCCCCGCGCCGCGCTACTTCAGGTGCGCTTCCAGCAGCTGGCGGCTCGCGTCGTCCACCGCGTCGTACCGGACGGCGATGGCCAGGCTGCCGTCGTCCTCGGCGAAGCGGACGGGGCGGCAGCGGACCTTGAACCCCTTCAGGCGCGAGGAGGTCACCTCGACGTCGTACCGGTGCGGCTCCAGGGGGAGCGTGTTCGTGGGCGTCTTGATCGACCGGATGAGCATCCCGGTGAGGGAGATGTTGTCGATCTCGGCCGCGCCCTCGGCGTGAAGCGCCCCGTCGACGCCCAGGATCCGGACGTGGGCGGTGACCTGGATGCCCTTCCGGGCCGAGCTGCGGCGGTTGGACGTGACGAGGGCGGGATGGAGATAGCTGGCCTCGCGGGCAGCCTTGAAGACGCGCTCGATCGTCTCCTTGGCGAACGAGTCCCGCGTGTCCTTGTTCAGGATGCGCGAGACGGAGCCCTGATCGATGGCGCACAATCGCGCGATGTCCTCCTGCGTCACGCGCTTCTTCTTCATACCCTCCCTCCTTATGGTCCACGCGCGCCAGGCCGGAACGGCCCTGCGCGGGAAAGGCGGACGATCAGCGGCCGGCGACCGCGGCGGGGGCCGCCACCTCGGCGCCCGATCCCGGCGGATCCTTCAGCCAGAACTTCTTGATCAGCCGGATCTCCACGAGCCCCCACAGCGAGCTGAAGAACCAGTAGAGGCTCACCCCGGACGGCATCGTGTAGCACATGAAGAGGAACATCAGCGGCATCATCCACGTCATCATCTTCTGCTGCTGGGCCATGTTGGGGTCCGCCGGCTTCGGCGAGAGCGCCGTCTGCACGATCATCGGGGCGAGCATGAGGATCGGCAACAGGTTCAGGTCCGTCTGGCCGAGGATCGTGAACGGCAGCGGGCAGAGCCGGTCGGGAGCCGAGAGGTCGCGGATCCAGAGGAAGAACGGGGCGTGGCGGAGCTCGATCGAATAGAGCAGCGTGTTGTAGAGCCCGATGAAGATCGGCAGCTGCAGGAGGAGCGGGAGACACCCCCCGGCCGGGCTCGCCTTGTGCTTCTTGTAGAGCGCCATCACCTCCGCCCGCATCCGGTGGGGGTCTTCCTTGAACTTCTCCTGGAGCGCCTTCATCTGCGGCGCCAGCTTCTGCATCCGGAACATCGAGACCTGCGCCTTGCGGCTGATCGGAAAGAGGGCCATCCGCACGGCGAAGGTGAGCAGGATGATGGCGATGCCGTAGTTGCCCGTCATCCCGTGGAAGAGCAGGAGCATCCAGAGCATCACCCGGCGGAGGGAGAGGAACCCGTACTCGACCAGGACGTCGAGGCCGGCGTCGGCGTACGGCGCCAGCACCTTCGGCTCCTTCGGCCCGGCGTAGAATCGCCAGGGGAACTCGCGGGTCTCGCCGGGATCGAGCGGGAACTCGCGCAGGTGGTAGACGGCGGCCACGCTGTGGACGGACTCCTTCCGGATCGACTCGACCGCGTCGGGCGCGAGGGGACCGGCGCGGGCGCGCCGCTCGCGCTCCGTCGCGAAGCGTCCCGTGTCCACCACGCCCTGGTAGTCCGCGAAGCCGATCCGCCCGTCCCAGGCGGCGCCGTCGGGCATCAGGACCGCGGCAAAATACTTGTCCGCGGTGCCCAGCCAGCCGAGACGCGAGGTCCCGTCGACGGCCTGGATCTCCACCGGCTTCTCCAGCGCCGCGGCGGGCCCCGGCCCCTGCTTGAGCGACCACCCCCCCCGGCTCTCGTACCCCGCGACGCCGGAGATGTAGTAGGCCCCGCCTTCCTCGGAGATGCCGGCCGCGCTCGCGACCTCCAGGTGCACCGCGATCCGCCGGTCCGGATTCCGGTTCTCGATCGCGAGGCTGCCGGTCAGCAGGTAGTCGTCCGCCCCCGCCCCGATCGTCTTCCGGAAGACCAGCCCGTCCGCACGCGCGTACCGAAAGACCTTCTTCGCCGGGGTGCTCGCGGCGGCATCGAGCTCCCAGACGACGCTGCGGAGGTCGGGAAAGGCCGCGCCGTTCCGGTCGCGGACCTGGAAGGTCGTCCGGCCGGCTTCGACCTCGTCGAGCAGGAGGAGCGGCGTCGCGTCGCCCACCGCGGTGCGGAACGGCAGGAGGTGGAGACGCCGCAGGGCGGCCCCTCGGCTCGTGAGCTCCGCCCGGAGCCCGGCGGTGGCCACGGTCTCAGTGACCTCGACCTGGTCCGGCGTCGCCGTAAAGCCGGGAGGGGGGGGAACGGACGGGGGAGGCGGCGGGACGGCCGGGCCGGCCGGCGCCTCGGCGGACCCGGCCGGAGCGTCCCCCGATCCGACGGGGGGGACGGGTCGGAGCGCCATCCAGGGGATGATCACCTGCATGAACAGGATGACCACGCCGAGGGAGAGCGCGATCGCCAGGATGACACGCCGTGTTTCCATCAGCGGCTCCGGATCGGGGGCTCGCGCTTCGCCACGAAGCGCGACCCGCACGCCGCGCACGTCAACACGGCATCTTCGTCCCAGCCCCGCTGCGCCCCGCACGACGGGCAGGGCCGCTCCGCCTCGTCGATCAGCATGACCGGGATCTCGTCCTTGATCGGATACCGGCAGCCGCACTCGCCGTTCGTGCAGAGGATCCTGCCGCCGTCCAGCTTCACCGGCGCCAGGCAGAGCGGACAGGCGAGGAGGCCGAGAAGCTCCGCATCGACGCCGGCCATGTCGAATCTCCCGACGCAAGGCCCGCAAACCCATAGCGTAGGATACATAATCTACAAATTATGGGTGCCAAGTCAACAGGAAATATGCATAGATCGGCCGGAGGCGATCCCGCCTCTCCTGCGCGGTCCGGGCCGGCCGTCACGTCAGGCTCCGCTCGAAGCTCAGGAGGTATCGCTTCAGCGGCACGCCGCCGGGGCAGGAAAAGCCGCCGGCCGTCCCGTCCGCACGGACGACGCGGTGACAAGGAATGACAAGCGGCAGGGGGTTGCGACCGAGGGCGCGGCCGACCGCCCGGGCCGCGCCCGGCCGGCCGATCCGCCGGGCGAGACCGCCGTAGGTCAGCACGTCGCCGGCCGACGTGCGCGCGAGAGCGGCATACACGGCGCGCTCCAGTTCCGAGGCCCCGCCGAGGTCGAGCGGGCCGGCACCGGCCGCGCGGCCGGTCCTGAAGTACCTCCGGACCGCGGACGACGCGCGCCGGCAGCGCCGCCGGTCCCGGCGCGCGCCGGGGTGATCGAGGCGCAGGCCCCGCGCCATGCGCGCCGCCGGACCGACGGGCAGCACGACGCGCCGCAGGCCGCGCGCGCCCACGACGAGGCCGACGACGCCGATGCGGGTGGGGACGAGATCGTAGGCGGCCTCGCTGGCCGCGTTCCGGGTTCCGGGCTGGACGTGTGGAGGCATGGAGGACCCGTCTCGGTGGACGCGAAATCCCGCCGGTCCAGGCGGGGATACAGGCCTCGGACCGGGTCCGCGCCGCGCCCGCGTCAGGCCGTAGGCGAAGGCGCGCCCAGCAAGACCAAACGCCTCGAACCCCGGTGCAGCAGGAAGGTCACTCCACGATCCGGATCGCGACGAGAACCGGCCCCCACACGATCCCGTCCTCCGCGCCGCCCTCGATCGCCATCGGCGGGTCGCCTCGGGGGACGGCGATCAGCCAGGCGCCGGAACCCCGCCTCGCCCCCCACCACGCGAGCAACGCCCGAGCGGGGTCCCCGGGCGGGCCGGCCCGGCGCAGGTACGCATCCCAGTCCAGTGGCGCCTCCGTGACCGCCCGATCACCCGCCGCCGGTTGCGGCGGGATCCCGCCCAGCGGGTAGACGGCCGCGCCGTCGACCAGCGCGGCATCCGTCAGCTCATCCGCGAAGTCGGTCTCGTACTCGATCCGGACGGGCTTTCCGCCCGTCCGCTGAAGGCGGGGCCGGAGGCTCTCGCCCGCAGGCCGGTGACCGGTGAAGGCGAAGCGGAGGATCCGGCGCCCGTCGGCCGCCGTCCGCCCGAGGACCTCGCATCCCCCGGCATCGGGCCGCACCGACACCACGAGGCCGGACTCCCCCCCCTTCGGGCCGGCCGCCGCCGCGCGGTATCCGGAGACAAACCGGATGCCCGTCCCGCCGGCACCGCAGGTCTCCACGGCGGCAAATCCCTCGACGGCCTCCGCGACGGCCCGACGGGCGCTCCCCTCCGGAAAATAAATCTCCCGCACGGCCGCGGCGCGAAGGGCGGCTTCGCCGGAAGGGACCAGCGCGAGGACGGCAACGCATCCCGCCGCCGAGCCCCCCGCGACCGCAGCCGCCACGACGCCGCGCCGGGGACGCCACCACCCGGCGAGCACCACCGCCGCCGCGCCGAGGGCGACCAGGAGCCCCAGCGCGGCGCGTCCGCGCTGGAGGCGGCGCGGGGATGCGCCGACGCGCGGCAGCAGGTCCCGCGGCAGGGAGGACGGCGTCTCCGGCGGCCGCAGGACCGGCCCCCATCCCTCCGCGACGGCTTTCCGCGCGGCGTTCGCGTCCCGAAAAAGACGGCCGCCCCGGCCGAGCCATACGCCGAGGGGCCCTTCGATCCCGTGATGGGCCTTCCGGTCGGTCTCCTCGCAGACCCAACCGTCGAGCGCATCGAGCGCCTCGGGCGCGGCCTGAAGGTCGCCTCCGGCGAGCGTCACCCAGTGGACGACACGCCCGTCCGCCAGCACCTCCCGCACGGGAAGCGAAAGCGGTGCCGGGGCCGTACACGACGGGTCGACGCCGAGAAGGATCTCGCCCGGCAGGATCTCATGGACCACCGGCTCCAGCGGTTCCCCGGCCGGCCCCGGGCCATAGGCCCGGAACGACACGCGGGGCACCGTCGCGGACCCGGGGAGGAAGACCGGCAGGGAAAGGACCTCGCGCGTATGGGCCGGGACCACGGCCGCCCTCCGGTACTCGACCGGCCCGGCGGCGGCGGACAGGGCTCCTCGAACGGGATCGTCCCCGGCCTCCACCGAGGCCTGAACGACCGCCCAGGCCCCGGGCCGCACGCGGCCGTCGAGGAGGAGCCTCGCCTCCCGCAGCGGTCCGTCGGCGGCGGAGGCGGGCGCGGCGCGGACGCCCGCGGGCAGGGCCGCCGCGATGACCGGAAGGAGGCAGCTCGCCCGGAAGCAGGCCATGGGACCTCGCGTGCGACCCCGCGGACGGAAAAGGGCGTATCCCAGTCTACCGCCGCCGTCCCGGGCCTACAAGATCCAGGAAAGGACCCAGACCGTCCCGATCCCCACCACCCCCTGGAGGAGCGTCGCCGTGGTGTGCGCCCGGTAGGCGGTGGCGACCTCCATGCGGGAGAACTGGGAGAGGACCCAGAAATAGCTGTCGTTGGCGTGCGAGACGACCATGGAGCCGGTGGCGACAGCCATGACGGCGAGGACGCGCCCCGTTTCCGTGTCCAGCCCCATCGGTCCGAGCAGGGGGGCGACGAGGGTCGAGGCGGTCACCAGCGCGACGGTGGACGACCCCTGGGCGGTCTTGATCGCGGCGGCGATCACGAAGGGCAGGAAGATCCCGAGGTTCGCCCCCGCCAGCGCCCCGCTGAGGCTGTCGCCGATCTTCGTCACGGCCAGCATCTTCCCGAGCGAGCCGCCGGCGCCGGTCACCACCAGGATCACCGCCGCGTCCTTCAGGGCGTCCCCGACCCACTCCCCCAGCACCGTCCGGTCGATCCGCTCGACGAGCAGGAAGCAGAGCGCGACGCCGACGAGAAGCGCCGTGATGGGGGTACCGACAAACAGGAGGGCCGTCCGCAGGCGCCCCCCGCCGAGCGGCGCGCCGGGAAGCGCCGCCACGGAGGCGAGGGCGATGAGGAGGATGGGAACGACGATCGGCGCGAAGGACGCCCACACCCGGGGAAGCCGGCCGTACCGCGCCTTCATCCCCTCCCAGTCCGGGACGGAGTCGCCTTCCGCCTCTTCCCGCTGCCCGGGGTCGAATCGGGCGGCGAAGCGGCGCGACCAGAGCCAGCCGGCCAGCATCGGGGGCACGGCGACGACCAGGCCGACGACGAGGACCAGCCCGAGATTCATCGCGCCGAGATTCGCGGCCGCGGCGAGCGGGCCCGGCGTCGGCGGGACCAGGACGTGCGTCGCGTAGAGACCCGTCCCCAGCGCCACCGCCAGGGACGTCAGCGACACCCCCGTCCGCCGGGCGAGGGCCCGGTTGAGGGAGGCCAGAATCACGAACGCCGAGTCGCAGAAGACGGGGATCGAGACGACATACCCGATCAGGCTCATCGCCAGGCCGGGCCGATTCTCCCCGACGACCCGGAGGACGGTCTCCGCCAGCACCACGGCCGCCCCGGACTTCTCCAGGAAGGCGCCGATGATCGTGCCGGCGACAATCACCAGCCCGATCTTCGCCAGGAGCCCGCCGAACCCCTCGCTGACCGTCGTCGCGACGTCGAGGACGGGCATGCCGGCGGCGAGACCGACGCCGTACGCCGTGAGGAGGAGGGCCAGACAGGGATGGAGCCGGAGCTTCGCCGTGCTCGCCACGATGAAGGCGATGGCGGCGAGGAGGATGACGATCAGCCAGGGGTCGAAAGCCATGCGGGTGAACCGCCCGGGCGCCGGGCGCATCCTTCCGGGCCGGTCCAGAGGACCGGCGTGACGCCGCCGGATCTCCACAAACAGCCGGGCGTCCCCGGCGCCAGGGCGACCCGATCACCCCGCGTACGCCGACAGCCGCTCGGCCGCCTTCCGGATGTCCCCGGCCCGGTCGTCGCCCGCCTCGCGCTCGATGGCCAGCGCCCCGGCGTAGCCGACCGCCTTCAACGCCGCCAGGAAGGCGGGGGGATCGACCTCGCCGTCCCCCCACGGCACCTCCGCGCCCCACGTCCCCGGCGTCTTCGTTCGCGTCGCGTCCTTCGCGTGGACGTGGCGGATCCAGGGCGCGAGCGTCCGAACCGCCTCGACCGGCGTCCCCTTGCCGTAGAGGATCATGTTCGCCGGGTCGAAGTTGATCGTGAGGGCGGGATGGTTCATCGTCTCCAGGAAGTGCCGGAGGTCCGCCGCCGACTCCTGGCCGGTCTCGAGCAGCAACGCGATCCCCGCCTTGGCGGCCGCGTCGGCGAGAAGGCGCGTCCGGTCCGTCAGCTTGCGGACCAGCGCGGGCTGCGCGTGGTCGATGAATCCGAGGTGGAGCGAGAGGAACGTCGCCCCCAGGTCCTTCGTCACGCCGATGGCCCCGAGGGCCAGCGCCCGGTTCGCCTCCCACGGCCCGTCGGGCACGACGCCGCCGGTCGCCTGGATGCTCTCGAGCGTGGAATAGTCCTCGGAGGGAAAGTCGATCATGGTCGCGCTGATCGTCCACCCCTGCCGCCGGACGGCCTCCAGGTAGGCCTTGCCGTCCGGCTCCAGCGCCGGACGGACGGCCAGGTGGGCGTGCCCGATGTCGAGCGACTTCAGAACCGCCGCCACCTGCTCGACGCCCGAGCGCAGCGACCAGGTACAGACCGAGACGGGCCAACCGGCGCAGGTTCGCATGGTGATCATCGCCTCCGTGTTCCTCGTGGCCTCTCCCCGTGAACGCCGCAACGCCGTGGACCCCTTTTCCCCGCGCCTCCGTGAGCTCCGTGGATCCCCGCTCCGCTCCCCGTCACGCCAGCGCCACCGTCCTCCCCTCCGTGTACGACGCCCGCTCCGCCTCGATGAGGCGGACGGACTCGCGGGACTCGGCGAGCGTGATCACCGGGGGCACGGGCTCGTTCCGGACCGACCTCGCGAAGTGGTCGATCTGCCGGGTGTAGCCGTCGCCGGGCGGCAGCTCGGGCGTGAACGCGGCGCCCGCCGCGGGGCAGACGCGGAAGGCGGGCTGGCGGGTGCAGTCGTAGGCGATCGTGGCCCGCTCCAGGACCAGGTTGAAGCTCATCTCGAATCCGAACGAAGGGGCCATCGCCCAGCCGCCCTCGGCGAGGACGAGCCGGCCGTCGCCGTAGTCGTACCGGGTCGCGAGGTGGGCCGCGGCGCCGCCGGGCCCGGCCGCGGCGAAGCTGCTCACGGCGCGCGGGAGCCCGAGGAGGTGATGGACGTAGTCGGCGTCGTGGATGTGGAGGTCGAGGACCAGCCCGCCGCTCCGCGCCTCGTTGAGGAGCCAGTTGTCGGCGCTCCAGGTGGGCGTCGTGGCAAGACGGCGGAGGGAGAGCGCCACCAGCTTCCCGTGCTCGCCCTTCTCCACGAGCGCCTTCGCAACGGCGTACTCCGGCCAGAAACGGATGCAGTGGCCGATCTGGAGGATGCGCCCGCTCGCCCGGGCGTCCGCGATCATCCGGTCGCACTCCGCCGTCGTCAGCGCCATCGGCTTCTCGCAGAGGACGTGGACGCCCGCGGCCAGGGCCCGGGCGGTGCTCTCGGGATGGGCGGGCGTGGGCAGCGTGATCGAGACGGCGTCGAGCTTCGACTTCGCGAGCATCTCGTCCAGGTCGTGGTACACGGCAATCCCGGTGAAGTCGACCGGCTCCGCGCCGGCGATGTTGCCGACGGCCTTTTTCGCGTCCTCGACGATGTTCCGGTTGGCGTCGCAGATGGCGACGATGCGGGCATCGGCGCGGGCCTTCCAGCACCGGTAGTGCATCCGGCCCATGAAGCCGAACCCGACGATCCCGACGTTCAGCATGGCGGTCTCTCCTGGCTGGGATCTCCCCCGGCGCCCCCGCGGCCGGGATCCCGGCGCGGAGGGGATGAAATAACATATATGTTACTTAGCATCTCCCGGCCTCGAGGGCAAGCCTCACGCGGGCTCTCCGCCCCCCGCGACCGCCCTCCCCCGGACGCGCGCGGTCCCCGCCAGCACCGCCGCCAGCGCCCCGTAGGCCGCCGCCTGCACCGCCCAGAGCGGGCCCCACCCCGTGGCGGCGGTCGGGTCGACCACGCCGCGGAACGGGGAGACGGCAGCCAGCCACGCCCAGTCGGCCCCCCCCCATTCCCGGCCGAGATAGTAGAGAAACGGCGCCCCCGCGCACGCGGCCCAGGCGCCCATCTGGTACAGGACGCCGACGCGCGGGAGCCCCGCGCGGCGCCCGGCGAAGGCTGCGGAGGCACAGGCGGCAACGGCGATCAGAATGGCGACCGACCGGGCCGCCTCGCCCCCTCCCGTCCCCGACAGACGCGCCCCCAGCAGGGCAAAGGGCGCCCCCAGGGCGGCGAACAGGAGCAGCGGTCCCGCCATCGCCCGCCCCCCGGCCGAACCGCCCTCCGCACGGACGACGGCTGGAATCAGGAGCGGCCAGAGGAAGACGAGGAAGAAGAGGGACACGGCGGCATGGGCGGCAAACAGGCCGGGGAGGGACGGCCACGGAAGCCTTGCGCCGCCGACGGCCCCCAGGGCGGCGGCGGACACCCCCGCGTGCAGGACCAGCCAGAGGACAACCCCCCAGCGCATCGTGCGGGACAGGAGCATGCCCCGCACTCTAGATCATGGATTCCGCGGTGTAAAGGACCGATCGCGGGATCGGGACGCGCGAACCCCGGAACGGCCGGAGGGACGGCCTGGCGCCGAGGCGTGACCGCTCGCACCGCGGGGACTCGATTCGCAGAAGCCGGGACGAACCGCATCCGGGCGGACCCGACGACTCCGCCCCGCCCCCTTATTGCGGCTGCAGCCCGCCGGCCGGGGCCGACGCGACCAGCCGCCACTCCGGACGGGGCTGCACGACCACCCGGTCGAACCGCAGGTCCACCCGCTCCAACCCCCGCAGGGCCGGGAACGCATCCAGGACCAGGGCGAGGTGCTTCATCTTCACCAGCACGTCGTTCTCCCCGTACGCGTCCGTATGCGAGGGCCGCCCCCAGGCCACGGGGACCCCCGTGGCGGTCCAGCAGAGGATCTCGCTCTCGCGGGCGTCCCGCCGGCCGCCGATGTTCGACACGTCGATCCGGGCGATCATCAGCACCCGGTCGACGCGGTAGGTCTCCAGGTTGGCGATCACGTCAAGGGCTCCCCGCACGCCCGGGTGATTCCACACGGACCCCACCGCGGGGACCGGGCCGTCCACGCCGGCCACCTCGTAGCAGCCGCCCGGCAGGATCGTTCCCCCGAGAAGATCCGGGAGCCGCACGCCGTCCGCATCGAGGCTGTAGCCGCGCCCGCCGCGCAGCACGAAGGCCTGCGGGCGCCGCAGCTCGACGCGCGCCTCGATCCGGTCGGGCCAGAGGCGATGGATCTCGGTCACCCGCCGCACCCAGGGATTCGCCTCGAGACGCCGCGCGATGCCGGCCACCAGGCCGGGGTCGCCGTCGCGCGCCTGCCGCGCCAGCTCCGCGTCCACCGGGACGCCGACCCGGATCGTCTCCTGCGGCGCCCAGGCCGGCCGGTAGGCCATCCGCAGCTCGTCCAGGCGCAGCCGGTACGCCGGCCGGACCTGCATCTGGGAATAGACCTCGCGGTGGACCAGGATCACGACGAAGGCCGTCGCGCCGAGCAGGGCCAGATCGACGGACCGGGAGAAAAAACGGGCCCGCTGTTCCGCCGTGGCCCCGGAGGCCTCGGCCGCCCGCGATCGGCGCCGGAGCGACGGCAGGGCGAAGCGGAAGGGGACGAGACGCGACACGAACGCGCGGGGCGCCCGGAAGACCCGACGCGCCGCCGCCCGGCAACGACTCCCGAGATCGATGGCCTCCAGGCAGAGCCGGGACACGCCGGCCAGCGCCATCTCACGCACCCAGACGGCGCCCTGCATCGCCGGACCGACCACCCGTTGGATCATGACGCGCCTTCTATTTTGCGGGAGTGCCCCCGTCGTCCGGGGGCACCCCAAGCCGTCCGTGTCTCCGCGAAGGTAAGATCGACCAATCCGTGCGGCGTCTTGACCCTTTTCTCCCGGACCCGTGCAAATCGCCCCCCTCGGGGGCCGGGACCCGGGTCCCGGCTTCCCCCGGCCCGTCACCGCCTTCCCCGCGCCAGCCCCTGCTGCGCGATCCGCTCGCAGAGCTCCGGAAACGCGATCCCCGCCGCACGCGCCGCCTTCGGCAGCAGGCTCCGGTCCGTCATCCCCGGGATCGTGTTCACCTCCAGCACGCACGGGGCCCCGGCCCCGCCCAGGATCACGTCGACGCGGGAGAATCCCTCGCAGCCGAGCGCCCGGTGCGCGGCCAGCCCGGCCGCCTGCACCGCGTCCCGGTCGGCCGCCGCCATCGGCGGGTCCACCACGTAGACCGTCCGGTCGTCCCGGTACTTCGCCTCGTAGTCGTAGAAGTCCCGCGCCGGCTTCAGCTCCACCACGGGGAGCGCCCGGTCCTCGAGGATCCCGACGGTCATCTCCCGCCCGGCCACGAACCGCTCGACGAGCGCCGCCCCGCCGTGCCGGAAGGCCTCGGCCAGCCCCGCCTCCAGGGCCTCCGCCGTCCGGTGGATCGTGATGCCCACGCTGGAGCCCTCGGCCACCGGCTTGACGACAACGGGCAGGCCGAAGGCCAGGACCCGGGCCTTCGCCGCCGCGCCCCCCTCCGCTTCCCGGACCAGGAGATCCGGCGCCGCCGGCACGCCGGCCTCCTTGAAGCGCACCTTCGACGCCGCCTTGTCCATCGCCAGGCGGCTGGCCGCCACGCCGGACCCCGTATAGGGAATGCCCTTCGCCTCGAGCAGCGCCTGCGCGCCGCCGTCCTCCCCGAAGCGCCCGTGGAGGACGATGAAGGCGACGTCCGGACGGACCCGGTCGAGGTCCCCCACCGCCTCGTCGCGGACGTCGATCTCGTACACGTCGTGCCCGCGCTCCCGGAGGGCCTTGGCCACGGCCGCCCCGGAGCGGAGCGAAACCTCGCGTTCGGACGAAAAACCGCCGAGCAGGACCGCGATGCGCATGGCTCGACCTCCCTCCCCGCCCGGGATCCCCGACGGCACCGGCCCGCGTCCGGACGCGATCCGGCCGGTGCGCCCCCCCGTGCAACCTCACCTGATTATCGGCAGAAAGGCGTGGAAGGGTGGAGGACGGGACGGACAGCGGCCGATCGTACGCTCGCAGCTTGACTCTCCGGCTGGGG
>CAYUME010000058.1:7447-13424 GCA_964445475.1 uncultured Planctomycetia bacterium | reverse complement strand
ATCGTGTCCGACGACGTGGACCGCTGCCACATCTGCGGCTTCTGCCGGGACCTGGAGACTAACGCCTACAGCGAGATGGAGGACAAGTTCAGGATGCACGTCTTCCGCAAGGTGGGCGGCTGGGTGAAGCCCGACGAGCGCGACCTGCGGGAGCTCATCAACCGGCGCGGCGCCATCTGCGTGCGCAACGCCATCCTTCAGGTCGTCCCCAAGGACATCGTCGACGACGCCCTGGCCGAGTGCGACGCGACCCTCAAGGAGGCCGCCAAGAGCCAGAAGCCGGCCGACCGCGTCCGGTCGCTCCGCCGCATGGTCCACTTCTTCGGCCAGTACGGCATCTCGATGGAGATGCTCGAAGCGCGCCTCGGGCACACCCTGGAGACGTGCACGCCGGAGGAGATCGCCAGCTACCTGAAGATCTACAACACGATCAAGGACGGCGTGGCGACGGTGGACGAGTACTTCGATCGGCCGAAGCCGGCCGGCCCCGAGTCCGGGACGCTCGACGTCGCCCAGATCGCCCCCGGGAAGCCCGCGGAGCGCCCGGCCGCGGCCCCGAAGGCGCCGCCCCCTCCGCCCCCCGCGGCGCCGGCGCCCGCCGGCGGGGTCGAGATTGGGCCCGAGGAGGCGGAGCGGATCCACCAGCGCGAGATCGAGGAGGCCCGGCGGGAGTCCGCCCCCGCCGCGGCCCCCCTGCCGAAGAGGCCGGCCCCCAAAGGGGGAAACCTCTTCGGCTAGACATCCCCCCCCTCCAGACCCCGCCCTGCGCCGCTCCCACGGCCAGGGCGGGGAGTGAAGGGGGTTCGAGCGAGGGGAACCATTCAGGAGACGGGATATGCGGCTGACCACGACGGGGATGAAGGCGCGGGACCAGGAGGTGGAGCTCGGCAAGCTCAACCTCATCACGGCCCCCAACGGCTCGGGCAAGTCGACGCTCGCCGACGCGGTCCGCTTCCTGGCCCTCGGCTACGTGCCGGCGCTCGGCCGGCGGCCGATGGATACCGCCGTGCTCATGCGGGCCCGCGACCTCGCCGTCCGGCTCCATCTCGACGACGGGCGCGTTATTCATCGGGAGATCACCGCCACGAAGACCGGCTCCTACCAGGTCGGGGCGGAGTGCTCGTGGCTGGGGAAGGCCAAGCCCACGGAGCACGCCGCGGAGGCCCTGAGGCTCTTCTGCAAGGAGGAGATCGACGTGGCGGAGGCGCTCGACATCCGGCAGCTCCTCTCCGCCACCCCGAACCAGCGCTCCGCCCGGATCGCGGCGCTGCTGGAGGCCGGCCGCGCCTCGGCGGAGGAGCGGGCGGGCGAGGTGGCCTCCCTGACCGTCCAGCGGCTCGCGGGTCTCGCCGACGGCCGGATGCCGGAGGACTACCGGAAGGCGCTGGACCTGGTGGCCGAGCGGCCGCGGGAGGTCCTGCGCGATGTGGGCGAGATGCTGCTGGCCAAGATCGGGGCGGGGATCGAGACGGCGCTCACCTGGGCGAACGACTCGAAGAACGCCGCCGCGCGGGATCTGGCGGGGAAGGGGAAGGCCAAGGCGGAGATCGAGGCGCGGGTCGCGCAGCTCCCCCCCGCCCCCCCCGGCGAGATGGAGCGGCTGGAGGCGGAGCGGTCGCGGTACGAGCGCGAGATGGGGGCCACGCGCGAGCGCCAGGCGGAGGCCCGCCGGAAGGCCGACGCCATCGCCCAGGCCCAGGCGGAGCTGGCGGATCGGAAGGCGAGGATCCGGAAGGCGGCCACCGAGATCGAGCGGGTCCACCGCCTGCTCCCCGACCCCGACGCCGCCCGGGCGGAGATCGAGGAGGTCCGCAAGCAGCTCGATACCCTCGCCCCCCCCGCCCCGCCGGCGGAGAGCGCGGAGGCCGCGACGATCCGCAACGAGATCGCGAAGATCGAGCACATCCTCGCCGAGCTCTGCGACCCCGAGATCCCCGACGAGAGCGAGGCCCAGAGGGAGTTCGAGCGCTT
The DNA here is from genome assembly GCA_964445475.1 of uncultured Planctomycetia bacterium. Classification (GTDB taxonomy): domain Bacteria; phylum Planctomycetota; class MHYJ01; order CAYUME01; family CAYUME01; genus CAYUME01. Next base: position 11,453 of record CAYUME010000058.1, on the reverse strand, counting down.
GAGCCGCGCCCTCGGGGAGGCGAAGAAGTCCCCCTGGTACGAGGTCGCCCGGATCGCGGTCGAGGTGGAGAAGGCGGCCGGGAAGACGAAGGCGCTCCGCGAGGCCGCCCACCGGCTCAAGGCTCTCGCCGTCAAGCACGGGCCCAAGGAGGACGCGGAGGCGGTGGCGGAGAAGCTCACCCAGGCGGAGCGGGAGCTGGAGCGCGTCCACGCCACGGTCGAGCACGCCCGGGAAACGGCCGCGGCGGTGAAGGCCGAGCGGGAGAAGTTCATCGGCCGTCGGGCGCAGCTGGCGCGGCGGCTCATGGAGGTGAACGCCGGGGCCTCGCGCGCCGGCGCGGAGGCCCAGGCGGCGTTCGACCGGGCCCGGAACGATCTCATCATCCGGCGTGACGAGCTGGAAGACCGCCTCGACGCCCTCCACGCGGCCGAGGAGGCCATGACCCACGCCCAGGCCGCCCACGACCATGCCGTCAAGCGCGTCGCCGAGCTCGGGCCGGCGGAGGCCGTGCCGCAGGGGGAGTCCGCCACCCTCCAGGCGGCGCTCACCAACGTCACGGCCAAGATCGCCGCCATCCAGGGCGCGGCGGCGACCCGGACGGAGCTCACCCGGATCGTCTCCGAGATCGAGCACCTGGAGGCCTCGCGCGAGGTCATGGCGGCGATCGAGTGGTCGCTTCAGCGGGCACGCGAGCGCGAGATCACGGACGCCGGGGGCCCCCTGGTCGGCCGCATGGGGGAGTTCCTGGCGGCGGCGGGCAGGCACGAGTCGCCCTACTTCCGCGCCGGGGCGGGGAAGTGCGAGATCGGCTGGCGCACGGTCGAGGGCCGGGAGGTCGCCGTCTCCGCTTTGAGCGGGGGGGAATTCTGTCTCTTCGCGGCGGCCCTGACGGCGGCGGTGATCGTGCTGCGCGCCTCCCCGCTCCGGGTGCTGCTCATCGAGGCGGGGGAGACGGACGACACGACGATGGCGGGGCTCCTGGCGGGTATCGAGGCGGTTTCGGCGGACCTCTCGTGCGCGATCGTGCTCACGCCCCGGCCGGCGGAGGCCGGGGAGGACTGGACGGTGCATCGGCTGGAAGCGCCGGCGGGCGTCGGCGTGGCGGCGTAGAGGCTTCGCATACGGCGGGCGGTAGGCCGAATCGGCCGCGGCGACCGGCAGAGAAGCGGAGGTCCCGGACAGCGGACTCCGCGTCGGACGCACCGCCCGCCGGATAGGGAGCCTTGAAATACTCCCGGGGACGACGCGATGAGCGGCAGGTTTCACGCGGCCAAGCTGGAGCGCTCCGAGCGCCTCCAAGGGCTTCTCGCTTTCATGCGGGAGCCGGGGGCGCGCGGCCGCACGTCCCAGGAGATGGCCAAGGCCGGCTACTTCAACCCCGGCACGTACATGTGCGAGCTGGAGAAGAACGGCCACCCCTACGACTGCTCGCTGGAGAAGGTCGTGGGGCAGACGCGGATCTACCGCTACATCCTGGTCGAGTTCCTTCCCTGCGCGCCGAAGCCGGTCCCGCCCTCCGCCCCCTCCCCCGTCGAGATCGGCTACCAGCCGGAGCCCCAGGAGCCGGACGTGGTGCCCGGGCACCTGGTCGGGGAGGTGTTCCGATTCGAGCGGATGCCGCGCACGGAGAAGGCTCGCTACCAGCGCGTGTGCGAGGGGCGGGCGGAGGACGGCAGCTGCTTCTGCTGTGCATGGATCTGCGACGGCTCGCACCTCGACGTCTTCCCGAGCTACGCCCGGAAGGCGCACGTCCTGGTCTGTTGCGATCCCGAGCTCGATTCCAACCGGAAGTATCTCGTCACCCCCATTGAGGAGGCGGCCGATGCTCGACGACCCGAAGCAGCCCCCGCAGCCTGAGCCGGAGGAGCTGGACGACGACGACGACGACGAGGAGGAGGACGACGACGAGTAGACCCGACTTGCCGCGCCGGCCGCTGCCGCCGCTCCCCGCGTGCGCCCCCCGCAGCGCGCGCGGGCCTTCCCCCTCCCGGTGGGCGGCGCCGGCGCGGATTGACGGGCCTCGATTTCAGGGACGACGACGGTGAACCTCCTGACCGGCTGCTACCGCGATCCGGACCCCGCCCGCGAGGCGGAGCTGGAGGTCTGCCGCGAGGCGAACGCCGCCAACCCGCTGCTGCGGCGGGTGATTCTGTTCGTGGAGAAGGCCGGGCCGCCGAAGCCCGCGCGCCGGGGGGCCCAGGTCTTTCTCCCGCACGGCCGGCGGGAGACGTTCGCGGACCTGATCGACTACGCGAACCGCTACCTGGCCGGCCAGGTCGTGATCCTCGCCAACGCCGACATCGCCTTCGACGACACGCTGGCGCTGCTCAACGGGGTCCGGGACTGGACGGACCTGCTCATCTGTCTCTCGCGCACGGAGTCGAACGGCATGCCGCCGTGCTGGGACTTCGACCACTACGGGGAGAGCGGCTACCACTGGGCGGCCAACAGCCAGGACGCGTGGATCTTCAAGGCGCCGATCCGGCCGTTCTCCTGCAACTGGCCGATGGGCGTCCTGGGTTGTGACAACCGGCTCGCGCACGAGGCCGCGGCGGCAGGGCTGCGCCTGGTCAATCCCTTCCCCGAGATCCGCGCCTGGCATCACCACCGCTCGCGCGTCCGACGAAGGCCCCAGTCTGCCTTGCCGGGACCGTACCGGGACGTGCCACCGGAGCGCCTTTTGGAGGTCGCGCGCCCATGACAGAGCAGACCAAGAGCAAGTGGCAGCCCTGGGAGAAAGTGAAGGAGCGATACCAGCGCATGTGGCGCCGGCGGAAGGCCGCGCTCCTGGCCAAGCTCGGCGGGAAGTGCCGGAAGTGCGGGGCGACCGAGGACCTCCACTTCCACCACACGGTCGGGCGGAGCTGGGGGCGGCCCGGGCGGCTCAGCATGGCGTCTCGCGTGAAGCGGTACGAGGAGGACGCCGAGCGCGGGGAGCTCGAGCTCCTCTGCCGGAGCTGTCACGAGGACGTGCATCGGGCGGAGCGCATAAACGGCGGGAAGACCTACGAGCCCGGTTGGGGCCCGGGGGATCTGGGGGCGACGGGTTCGTAGGGGGCGAAGGCGAAAGGAGGAAAGAAGTAACCGAGCGTCCAGCTCGGGCCGTCCCGTCAAAGCCTGTAATCAGGCGCGGAGAACGTGGCCCTGGCGACGAGGTCGGTGAATCGAAAGATGGCCGAGGGGACACCGTCCGGCGAAGCCGGACCCCCGGTGAGAGGCGCCTGACGCCCATCGCCTTCGGCTGAACGAGCCTCGGCGGAGACAGCCAGGAGACGGGGCGGATCGAGCGGGACAGTGGCTAACCCCGAGGGAACCGGAAGCCCCTGGCGAATATCGGGGTAATCGCTCCTGGGACCGCAGCCACTCGTCGTCAGGTACGTCAATCCCGGACCGCTCCCGCGGGACGCCGCGGGGGCGAGTCGGGAGGGACTTTTAGGGCCTGAAAGGCATCGACCGCTGGCAACGGAGGTGGCAACGCGTCCCGGGGTTGGCCGGTTGGCCCCGTAAAAAGCCGGCCACCAAAAAGGAGCCAACGCTCCCCTGAAGGCCGCCGCGTAGCGGCCGGTCTCCCCGCGTGACACCCGATAGCGCGGACGGGACCTAAAAGCATCGGGGCGACTCGACACGGGTTGTACGCCGGAGCGGCGTTCGACGCGACCATGGACGTGCATCGGGGCCATCGCCAGCCAGTAGGGACGGGGGTTCGATTCCCCCCAGGTCCACAAAAGCGGGCCGTGTAGTGCGCTCGAAAGGAGGACGCCATGAAAACGGATCGCTGGCGCGACGTGCCGACGCCGGCCCAGGCGGCGGCGCTCAAACTGATCGACCGGGGCTACGGCCGGGAGGTCGACCTGGTGGCGGCCAAGTCCACGCTCAACGCGATGTACGTTCGGCGATGGATTGTTCCATCATTCGCCCGGGACCGGATGGCCGGGTTCGGGCTGAGCCTCACGAACGGCGGCATGGTCGCGCTCCAGCGGTACCGGGAGGCGCAGCGGTCTCGGA
>CAYUME010000058.1:0-7347 GCA_964445475.1 uncultured Planctomycetia bacterium | reverse complement strand
ACGAACGGCGGCATGGTCGCGCTCCAGCGGTACCGGGAGGCGCAGCGGTCTCGGAAGAAAGGAGCTCGCAAATGAAGGTCTATGTCGCCTCGTCCTGGCGGAACCAGCGCCTGACCGATGTCATCGGGGCGCTACGCGGCGCCGGCTTCGACGTCTACGACTTCCGCAACCCCGACCAAAACGGCGGGACCGGCTTCCACTGGTCGGAGGTCGATCCCGGCTACAAGACGTGGACGCCGGGGGAGTTCGTGGCGGGGCTGGATCACGCCGTCGCCCAGGCGGGGTACACGACGGACATGCGCGCGCTCGCGGAGGCGCACATCGTCGTCCTGGTCCTGCCCTGCGGCAAGAGCGCGCATCTCGAGCTCGGCTTCGCCGCCGGCGCCGGCAAGATGACCGCCATCCTGCTCGACGATATGCCGGACCCGGAGCTGATGTACCGGATGGCGGATCGCGTGGTGGCGGGCCTCCCGCAGCTGATCGAGACCTGCAAGAGCTTCGAGGACCACATCCTGGCCCAGGCGGCGTCGTTCCGCCGGGTCGTGGAGGAAGCCAAGCCATGAAAGCCGCCGAGCGCGTCCTGCAGATCTCGCTGTGCCTGGCGGCCGGGGCCCTCGGGGTGGTCCTCGCCTGGCTGGCGGTGGGCGACCGGCAGCCGGGGTACCTGTTCGGGGCGGGGGCGGGCGGGGTGGTGATCATGGCGGAGATCTCGAAGTGGAAGTGGAAGCGGTGAACCCCCTATTTCAGGAGGTGTGGGCAATGTTCGGACGCAAGCGGTTCGGGCGGTTCGTGGAGAACGCGAGGAGCTCGCTCAACGTGACGCTGGAACAGGTGGCGAAGCGCTCGGGGATCTCGAAGGGCTACCTCTCGGGCATCGAGAACGGCAAGGTCAATCCGCCGACGGAGGCGCTGGCGCGGCGCCTGGCGCGGACGCTCAAGCTCAAGGAGGAGGCACTGGCGGCCGCGGCCGAGCTCGAAAAGCTGCCGAAGGTCGCCCAGGACGCCATCCCGGGCTTCGACGAGACGGTCGAGCGGCAGTACGTCTTCGCGCTGGGGAGCAAGCGGGAGCCGGCGATCGCCGACAAGGCCGCGGGGGCGTAGGCGGCCAGGTCGGGAGAGGCCGTCGTGGGGTGCTGGGGAGAAAGGACGGCAAGGCAAGGCGATGCCGAAGATCAACCACGTTCGGAACATGCAGCGGCCGCGCCAGGAGAAGGAGCTGGGAGCGGCGCTCGCGCGCTACCTGGAGCTCCTCGACCGGAAGATCGCTCCGGTCCCGGCGAAGTTCGCGGCCCGGTACGGAAAACGCGCCTCGGCGGTCCTGCGGATGATCCGGGAGGCGCTGACGGTACGGCGGCGGCTCGCGCTGCAGGGCCGGAAGGCGCCGAAGGAGATCGAGCCGAAGGCGGAAGGCGAGCGCGAGGCGACGAAGGCGGAGCAGCACCCGGGGGACGCCGAGTCCGAAGCCGGTTCGGCGCGGGATGAGGCCCGCTTCTAATCGGCACCGGATTGCGTCAGGCCGCGATAGGACGCGCGCTGACGCCACCGGAGGACTCGGAGGTCGGGGATGAAAAACAAAATCCCTGCGATGCAGTTCTACACGGGCGACTGGTTGAAGGCGCCCGATGTCAGGGCCTTGTCGCCGGCAGCGCGGGGCGTCTGGTTCGACCTGCTCTGCTTCATGTGGGAGTCGGAGGATCGCGGGAAATTGGTGACGAACGGCAGGGCTCTCACCGACGAGGAGCTGGCCCGGATGACGGGCTTGGACGTCAGCACAGCCCAACAGATCCTCAGCACAATACGCAACACAGGCGTATCAGGAGTCGATCAAAAAACGGGTGCGATGATGTGCCGCAGGATGGTGCGCTACGAAGAGATACGGCGGATGAAGTCGCGTGCGGGCTCATCAAAACGCCAACAGAACGCGAACAGAACCCCCATCAAAACTCAACAGAGGGGGGGGCCTTCGGGATGTTGTCCTTCGGGTACAGGTCCTTCGGGAACAGAATCTTCGGATTCCCCCCCTTCCCCCCCGACCTCCCCGGCCGTGCAGAACCCCGACCCCAACCGAGTCGGGCAAGCGGCGGGGAGGGACTTACTTGAGACTCCGAGGGTCTCATTACCGAGCGGAAGCGGCCATCAGGAAACCGCCTTCCGCCTCGCCAGGATCTACGACGCCATCGTCGGTGGGCCAACAGAGCTCTGCAAGGTGCGCATCGAGTTCGCCGCCGCGCTGAGAAGAGTGAGCCCCCAAAAGCTGGAAGCGTCACTCCACGCACCGGTGTGTCAGGGCCAGCACGCCTGGAAGATCGTCCACCACGCAGAGTTCGGGAAGTTGCCGGGTCCCGGAACGGGGACGCGGAAGGGCCCGATCGACGTGGACGACGCGCTGTTTGACAAGCCCGGCAAGACGCCGGAGAAGGGCAAACGACCGTGACCAAGGACGAGTTCCTGAGACCGCTCAACGCCGTCGCCAAGTGGCACGGGCTCAGCCAGGACCAGATCGACGTCCTGGCCGAGCGATACCGGGACGTCGCCGCCAACGCCTGGGCGGCCGTCTGCAACCGGATGCTCCGGCGCCCGGGGAGGCCGTGCATCGCCGATTGGGACTGCGCGGTCACCGAGTGCGATGCCATGCGCTCCAAGCCCGCACCCGACCGCCGACCCCGCAACGGCGATCCCGTGCCCCTGGGCGACGCCATGCGGCAGCTCTCCGACCGCCTGCACCGATGGGCCCAGCGCAATCCGGACGTCGCGCGGAAGCTCGGCATCGGCCAGGGCGTCAAAGGGGGCCGCGCATGACCCCGCACGACGACGCCCCCGTTCCCGTCGAGCCCGTCGCCGAGGCCTACGACGCGATCGCCCGGGTCTACGACCGGCTCTACCGCGACCCCCGGCACCGCGAGCAGGACCGCCAAGTGGGGCGACTCGCCCGCCACATGCTCGAGGACGCCGACAGCCGCCGGGTAGACGGCCGGGTGCTCGACATCGGCTGCGGCACGGGCCTCCTCCTCGAGCAGCTCCCGGTCGATCCGCTGCGCTACCTGGGCGTCGACGTCTCGCGCGGCATGATCGACGTGGCCCGGGAGAAGTTCCCGCGCCACCGCTTCGGCCTCCAGGACTGCCAGGCGCTCATCGAGGCCACCGACTCGTGCGCCACCGTCTTCGGCCTCTTTGGGGTGCTCTCTCTCGCCTCCAAGGAGCGCACGTACCGCGAGGTCCGGCGTGTGCTCGCCCCGGGGGGGACGTTCGTGCTCATGGGCTACGCCGCCGGCCACCAGGTCCGCGACCTGGCGGAGCTGGGCGTGACGCTCCCGCGGCTCACGTTCTTCGGCGACGACGCCGAGGTGATGCCGCGCGGAGGCCTCTTCGCCGACGTCCAGGTCCAGAGGCTGCTCGACGGCGACGACCCCGGCCACGTCATCGTGACCGGCCGGCGCCGCTGACACCGCCATCCACCAGAAGCGAGAACAACCGCCATGGCCCTGACAGTCCCAGAGTACTTGGGCCGATCCGTGCTCGAGGAGGCCGTCGCCCGCATGGAGGCGATCTACGCCGGCGGGCACCGGATCGTCGTCTCCTTCTCCGCCGGCAAGGACTCCACCTGCTGCATGGAGGTCTGCCTCGAAGCCGCGCGCCGCACGGGCCGGCTCCCGATCGAGGTCATGATGCGCGACGAGGAGATCATGTACCCCGGGACCTACGAGTACGCCGAGCGCGTCTCCCAGCGGAAGGACATCCAGTTCCACTGGCTGTACGCCCGGCAGCCGATCATCAACGTCTTCAACCGGATCATGCCCTACTGGTGGGTCTTCGATCCGCAGCTCTCGCCCGACGCCTGGGTCCGCAAGCCCCCGCCCTTCGCCCGCGAGATCGCCAACAAGAACATCGAGTCCATCGTGATCCCCGAGCGCTTCCCGGCGCCCCCCGGCAAGCACCTCTACGCGGTGATCGGCCTGCGGGTGGAGGAGTCCAACAAGCGCCGCATGGGGCTCTACAACACGAAGGGCTACATCACCCAGCCCAACCGCCACGGCGTCCGCAACCTCCGGCCCATCTACGACTGGACCGACGGCGACGTCTGGAAGGCGATCCACGACAACCGCTGGGACTACAACAACGCCTACGACGTCATGCACCGCCTGGGCCTGCCGAGAAGGTCGCTGCGGATCGCCCCACCCACGATCGTGGCCGCCGGCGCCCCGTCCCTTGCCGCCGCCGCGCGCGCCTGGCCCCGGTGGTTCGACCGCGTCTGCAAGCGCCTCCCCGGGGTGCGCACGGTCGCGCAGTTCGGCTTGCGCGCCGTCCGGCCCGTCCGGAGACTCGGCGAGACCTGGCAGCAGACCTTCATGCGCGAGTGCATCGAGGAGCCCCCCGCGCCCTGGATCCGCGAGCGCGCCGAGCACGTGCTCAAGACCTACATGGGCCAGCACGCCAAGCACTCGACCGCCCCCTTCCCCGAGGTCAACCGCTGCTACTCGTGCACGGACGGCCTCGGCTCCTGGAAGCTGCTCACGCTCTTCGGCTACGGCGGGGATCCGTTCTCGATGAAGTTCGGGTTCCTGCCCTACATCGAGCCGGAGTTCTTCCGCAAGGGCGCGGGGACGTGGGACGGCAAGCCGCAGTGGTAGCAGCCTGAAACCATCAACCCCCTTTTTTCGGAGGCGCACGTCATGACCGATGCGACACCCAACCAGGCCCCCGTCGAGACCCCGAAGCCCGCGAAGGACAAGGGCCGCAAGGCGATCGAGAAGAAGAACAAGGTCCTGGAGAAGTTGCAGATCGAGTACGTGTCGGTCGACATCCTCAAGCCCAACAGCTACAACCCGAATCGCCAGAGCGAGCACGACTTCGACCTCCTCTGCGCCAGCATGAAGGAGGACGGCTTCACCCAGCCGGTCGTCTGCCTCCGGGACCTCACCATCGTCGACGGCGAGCACCGGTGGCGCGCCGCCCGGCAGCTGGGCTTCAAGGAGATCCCCGTCGTCAAGGTGGACATGACGCCCGAGCAGATGCGGATCTCGACGCTGCGCCACAACCGCGCACGCGGCAGCGAAGACATGGAGCTCACCGCCGCCCTCATGCGCGACCTGCGCGAGCTCGGGGCCCTCGATTGGGCCCAGGACAGCCTCCGGATGGACGACGCCGAGATGAACAAGCTCCTGGAGGACGTCCCCGCCCCCGAGGCGCTCGCCGCCGAGGAGTACACGGAGGCCTGGCGATTGAGCACCGGCGAGAGCCTGGCCGACCAGAACAAAGCCCTCGACAGCGCCGGCCTTCGCCGTTCGGATTCCACCGCCCAGGCGGCCGACGCGCTCCGCGCCGCGGAGAAGCGCATCCAGGCCGCGAAGACCGAGGAGGAGCGCGCCGCCGCGGTGAGGGACGCCAAGATCTTCCAGCTCTCCGTCACGTTCTCCGGTGACGAGGCCCAACTGGTGAAGGAGGCCCTGGGCAAGCGCCCCGCGGAAACGATCCTCGACATGTGCCGGGCCAAGATCGCCGCGGCCGCCTCCGCGCCCCCGGCCTCCACCGCGTAGGCGGGAGGGACGCGCGATGCCGACGCCCAAGGACCCGAAGCCGCCGCCGGAGCCGGACGTGCCCGCGGGGACCTTCCCCAAGGAGCCGGTGTCGAACGGCGGGCGCCCCTGCGAGCTCACCGAGGGCGTGGTCAAAGAGATCGTGATGGGCGTCAACCTCGGCAGCTCCATCGAGCTGGCCGCCAACGCCGCGGGGATCTCCTACGCGACCGTCCGGCGGTGGCTGGCCCAGGGGAAGAAGGACGAGAAGGCCGACGTAGAGTCGGACTTTCGATCATTTCGATCGGCCATACAAAAGGCGAAGGGCAAGCGCGCTTCCCGGTGGCTGGCGCGCATCGAGGAAGCCGCCAAGGAGTCCTGGCAGGCGGCGGCGTGGAAGCTGGAGCGCACGCACCCGGACCTCTTCGGCCGCGTGATCCAGCGCCTCGAGCACGCCGGCGTCCCGGGCAAGCCCCTGCAGCTCCAGCAGCAGACGGAGACGTTCATCGCACTCGCAACCCCGGAGGCCTTGGAACTCCATGAACGCCTCCTCGACATCGCCGTGGGCCGTGCAACGGGATCTCGCCCGGGGCTCCCCGGCCGGTCTCGGGGTGGTGGCCAGCGGCGGCCGGTGGATCGCCTACCCCCACCTCAAGCTCCTCAACCGGAAGCTCCTGGCCGTTGAGCGCGGCGAGCTTACGCGGCTCATGGTCTTCATGCCTCCGCAACACGGCAAGTCGATGCTCATCTCGCGCTTCTTCCCCGCCTGGTACCTCATGCGGCACCCCGACCGCCGCATCATCCTTGCCAGCTACGAGTCGAGCTTCGCCGCCGACTGGGGCGGGAAAGCCCGGGACCTGGTGGAGGAGTTCGGGGCGTGGACCTTCGGGCTCAAGATCCGCCAGGACATTCACGGCGCGTCCCGGTGGCAGTTCGACGGCCACGAGGGCGGCATGATCACCGCCGGCGTCCGCGGCCCCATCACCGGCAAGGGGTTTCACGTCGGCATCATCGACGACCCCGTCAAGAACCAGGAGGAGTCCGAGTCGAAGCTCTACCGGGACCGGGCGGAAGAGTGGTACGACTCGACGTTTACGACGCGCGAGGCGAAAGACGGCGCCCAGGTCCTCGTCATGACCCGGTGGCACGCCGACGACCTGGCCGGGCGCCTGCTCAAGCGCGTGGAGTCGGGGAGGGGGGTACCCTGGGAGGTCTTGCGGCTGCCGGCGGAGGCGGAGGAGGTCGAGGACTGGGGCTTCTGGAAGCGGATGCCCGGGGAGTTGCTCTGCCCTGATCTCCACCCCGCCGAGCAGCTGGCGCCGCTCAAGAAAAACCTCTACTGGTGGGCGGCGCTCTACCAGCAAAGGCCGGCGCCTCGAGAAGGGGGGATGTTCAAAAGAAGTTATTTCAAGATCGTTGACAGGCTCCCTTCCGAGCGTATGATTTCAGCGCGGGCTTGGGACCTGGCGGCGACCGTGGACGGCAAGCGCACCGCCGGCGTCCAGATGACCCGCACCCTCGAAAACCAGTACGTCATCGAGGACATCGTCAAAGGCCAGTGGACTCCGGGCGAGCGGGACAAGCGGATCCGGCTCACCGCGGAGAAGGACGGGCGGGACATCGAGGTCGTCGTCGAGCAGGAGCCGGGTAGCGGGGGGATCGCCCAGAACGAGGCCATCATCCGCCTCTTGGCCGGCTTCGCCGTTCGGTCCATCCCCGCGACCACGAAGAAGGAGGCCCGCGCCGCGCCCCTCTCGTCCCAGGCGGAGATCGGGAACGTCTACCTCCTGCGCGGGCCCTGGAACGAGGACTTCCTGGAAGAGGCGGAGATGTT
>CAYUME010000057.1:0-13490 GCA_964445475.1 uncultured Planctomycetia bacterium | reverse complement strand
CTCTCCGGCCGGAGGGACGCGGCCGGCCGCCTGACCTCGGAGGTGCCGCCCGGCCGCTGGGCCGTCTGGCGCTTCGCGTGCGCCAACACCGGCGAGAAGCTGAAGATCCCCAGCCCCCGGTCCGACGGCCTGGCGACCGACCACCTCAGCGCCGCCGCCACGCGCCGGTACATCGCCCACGTCGCGGAGCGCCTGCGGCGCGCGCTCGGCGACCCCGGGAAAACGGCCCTCCGCAGCCTCTACCTCGCCAGCTACGAGGTGCGCGGCCGGATCTGGACCCCGAACCTGCCCGCCGAGTTCCTCCGGCGGCGCGGGTACGACCTGAAGCGGTTCCTCCCCGTCTTCGCCGGCTGCTCCGTCGGCGGCGAGGAGGCGACGGAGCGGTTCGTCTACGACTACCGGAAGACGCTCGGCGACCTCGTGGTGGACGCCTACTACCGGGCCGCGTGCGAGGAGGCCCACGCGGCCGGCCTGCTCGTCGAGTCCGAGGCCGGCGGCCCCGGCCCGCCGATCCACCAGGTCCCCGTCGACGCCCTCAAGGCCCTCGGGGCGGTGGACATCGTGCGCGGCGAGTTCTGGCCCACGCGCCCGAAGGCCGACCGCCTCTGGGTGGTCAAGGAGACGGCCTGCGCCGCGCACCTGTACGGGAAGCCGGTCGTCAACATGGAGGCCTTCACGACGACCGACCACTGGCGCGAGGGACCGCAGGACCTCAAGCCCGCCGCCGACCGCGCCTTCTGCGAGGGCGCCAACCGCATGGTCTGGCACACCCTCGCCCACCAGCCGCCCGGGTCCGGCGCGCCCGGCTGGGTCTACGGCGCCGGCACGCACCTGAACACGAACCTCACCTGGTGGCCGCGCGCGAAGCCGTTCCTGGACTACCTCGCGCGCGCCTCCGTCCTGCTCCAGCAGGGCCTCCCCGTCTCGGATGTCCTCTACTACTATGGCGACCAGGGCTACAACTTCGTCCCGCCCCGGCACGTCGACCCGGCCCTCGGATTCGGCTTCGACTACGACGTCGCCAACCCCGAGGGGATCCTGGCCCGCCTCGCCGTGCGCGACGGGCGCCTCGTCCTGCCGGAGGGGACGTCCTACGAGATCCTCGTCCTGCCCGACCGCGAGGACATGGACCTCGACGTGCTGCGGAAGGTCGACGCGCTGGTCCGGGCGGGCGCGACGGTCGTCGGGCGGAAGCCGGTCCGGTCCAACGGCCTGACCGGCCACCCCCGGCGCGACGCGGAGGTCCGGGAGCTGGCGGACCGGCTCTGGGGGCCCTGCGACGGCGCCGCGGTGCGCGAGCACCGGGCCGGCGCGGGACGGGTCGCCTGGGGGCCGTCCCTCCGCGACGTCCTCCGGGAGCGCGGGGTCGGCCCGGACTTCGCCTTCACGGGCCCTCAGGCCGACACGGACCTCGACTTCGTCCACCGCCGGACGGAGGAGGCGGAGATCTACTTCGTCCGCAACCGGAAGCCGCGCGCCGAGCGCGTCGAGGCGGTCTTCCGCGTCCGCGGCGGCGCCCCCGAGATCTGGCGGCCGGACACCGGGGAGATCCGGCGCCTGTGCGTCTACGAACGGGTGGCCGGCGGCGTACGGGTGCCGCTGGAGCTGGACCCGGACGGCGCGCTGTTCGTGGTCTTCCGGGGCGCGTCCGACGCGCCCCACCTGGTCGAGGCCGGTGCGGAGGTCCTGGCATACGACGGGCGAGAGGTCGAGGTGCTCGCGTTCGCCGGCGGGCCGGTCCGCCTGAAGACGGACGCGGGCAAGGCCGTGGAGCTTCCGGCGCCCGCGCTGCCGGCGCCGCGCGAGGTCTCCGGGCCGTGGCGCGTGGAGTTCCAGGCCGGCCGCGGGGCGCCCGCGTCGGCCGACTTCCCGGACCTCGTCTCCTGGACGCGGCGGCCCGAGCCGGGCATCCGGTACTTCTCCGGCACGGCGACGTACCGGCGCGAGATCGAGGTGCCCGCCGACTGGCTCGCGGAGGGCCGTCGGGTGATCCTGGACCTCGGGCGGCTCTGGACGATCGGGGCCGTCGCCGTGAACGGCCGCGAGGTCGGGGTGCCCTGGAAGGCGCCGTTCCGCCTCGACGTGACGGACGCGCTCCGGCCCGGCGTCAACCGCCTGGCGGTCGAGGTGACCAACACGTGGTCGAACCGGCTGACGGGCGACGCGCAGCCGGGCGTGACGGAGCGGATCACGCGGACCAACATCACCGGCACGGGCGGGCAGCCGTGGGCGAAGGTCCCGCTCCAGGAGTCCGGGCTGTTCGGCCCCGTGCGGCTCGTCCCGGCGGCGGTCCTCGGCGGGACCGTGGGACCGTGAAGACATCCAGGAGGGCGTCATGAGACTCCCGGCCTTCGCCGCCCTCCTGGCGGCCGCCCCGGCCTTCGCCGGCGCGCCCGCCCCGCTGCCCGGCACGAGCCCCGAGCGGATCTTCCCGCCCGACGCCGTGGTCGACGTCCGGACGTACGGCGCGAAGGGGGACGGCGTCACGGACGACACCGCCGCCCTGCAGCGCGCGATCGGCGAGAACGTCTCCCGGCACCGCATCCTCTACCTCCCGAAGGGCACCTACCTCGTCTCGGACACCCTCGCCTGGAAGGACGCGAAGGGGAGATGGCAGGCCTGGCTGACGCTCCAGGGGCAGAGCCAGGCGGGGACGATCCTGCGCCTCAAGGACGGCACCTTCACCGACCCCCGTGCGCCCCGGCCCGTCGTCATGACCGCGAGCCAGAATCCCGAGTCGCCGAAGGACGGCGGCGGCAACCAGGCCTTTGGCAACTCCGTGATGGACCTGACGATCGACCTGGGCCGGGGCAACCCCGGCGCGGCGGGGATCGACTTCCTCGCCAACAACAAGGGCCTGGTCGAGAACGTCACGGTCCGCACCTCCGATCCGGAAGGCGCCGGGTACGCCGGGATCGTCATGCTCCGTCCCTGGCCGGGTCCGTGCCTGATCAAGAATGTCCGCATCTCCGGCTGCGACTACGGCATCGACGTCGCCCAGACGCAGTACGGCGTGACGCTCGAGCACGTCCTCCTCGAGCGCCAGAGGGTCTGTGCCCTGCGCAACACCGACAACATCCTGGCGATCCGCCGCCTCGACAGCCGCCAGTCGAAGCACATCCCCGCCGTCCTCCAGCGCCAGGGCCCCGGCAACACGTACGGCCCGGCGGGGCTCCTGGTTTTAGCGGACAGCGCGCTGCAGGCGCCGCCGGGTGCCGCCCATGCCATCGTGTCCGAGGGGAGCGTCTTCGTCCGCAACGTGACGACCCCGGGATACGCGACCGCGCTGCGCGACCGGGGGAAGGACGTGAAGCTCGGGGCACAGGAGGAATACGCGTCGCAGATCGTCCCGAGCAAGCACGGCGGGCCGTCCGCGTCGCTCAACCTGCCCGTCGAGGAGACGCCCGTCTATTGGGACAACACCCTGGCGAGCTGGCGGAGCACGGGTCCGCCGGCCGGCGACGACGACACCGCCCGCATCCAGGCCGCGCTCGACTCGGGCGCGTCGACGGTCTACTTCCCCCCCGGCGAGTACCGCCTCTCGGACACGCTGGCCGTCCGCGGCCGGGTCCGCCACGTCGTCGGCATGGAGGCGAACCTCAAGCCGGCGAAGCGGCACGGGTTCGGCATGGCGGAGGACTCGAAGCCGGTCTTCCGGATCGAGACGCCCGCGCCCGGCGTGGAGACCGTCGTCCTCGAGCGCTTCAACCTCTACTTCGGGGAATGCGGGCGCGGCATCCAGAACGACTCGCCCCGGGACCTGGTGATCCGTCACGTCATCAGCTGGGCGGCGGCGGGCGGCTACCGGAACGCGCCCGGCGCGGGCAAGCTCTTCATCGAGGACTACGACCCCGGGGTGCACAAGAACGACCGGAGCGTCTTCACGCGCCAGCGCGTCTGGGCGCGGCAGTTCAACCCCGAGCCCGGGCTCGGCCCGCACGCCGTCAACGACGGCGGGACGCTCTGGATCCTCGGCTACAAGACGGAAGGGCTCGGGCCCGTGCTGCTCACGCGAGGCGGCGGCCGCAGCGAGGTGCTCGGCGGGTCCCACTACTGGGTGACGGCGGAGAAGGAGGACCTGAAGCTCCGCGGGCTTCCGGCGTACGTCGTCGAGGACGGCGAGATGACGGCCTCGTTCGGCACGCACCGGCACCAGGACTGGGACCACGACCCGTACCTGCGGGAGGTCCGCGGCGGCGTGACGAAGGACACGCCGCGGGCCGGGATCCCCGGCCGGTTCGGGCATCCCGGCAACTGGCAGCGCGCCGCCGCGCTGATGGTCAGCCGGACGAAGCCGTAAGCCGGGCCGGGCGTTTCCCGCCCGCCCCGCGCGCGGGGCAAGGGTTGCGGAAAACAGACCGCGCGGAGGTATCCTCGCGCCTCCCTGGAAAGGGGCTCCCATGTCCCGACCGACCGGCATCCGGCACCCGGCGATCTGCACGCTTGCGCTGCTCGCGGCGGCGCTCGGGGGCGGCGCCTCCGCCCCCGCGGCCCCCTTCCCGGAGAAGGCCCTCCCCGCCGCCTTCGGCGTGCAGCTCAAGCCGAAGGACACCGCCCCGGAGACCCTCGACGCGGTCCAGGGCGCGGGTTTCCGGCTCGTCCGGCGCGGGTTCCACTGGGAGACGATCGAGAAGGTGAAGGGCGTCTACGACTTCGCGGCCCATGACGCCTTCCTGGAGGAGACGCGGAATCGCGGCCTGCGCGTGCTCGGCTGCATCGCCTTCGGCAACAAGCTCCACGGCCCCGTCCGCGAGCCCGCCGGCCGCGACGCCTACGCCGCCTTCGCCGCCGCCCTCGCCCGCCGGTACAAGGATCACGGCGTCCTCTGGGAGATCTGGAACGAGCCCAACACCATGACCTTCTGGGGGCGGCACGGGAAGAAGGGCAACACCGAGGCGTACGCCGTGGAATACACGGGGCTGGTGAAGAAGACGGTGCCGGCGATGCGCGGGGCGGACCCCGCGTGCTTCGTGATGGCCGGCTCGGTCTCCTGCCTCTGGTCGGAGTCGTACGTCTGGATCGACGCCTGCTTCCAGCACGGCATCCGGGAGGCCGGCCTCGACGCCTGGTCCGTCCACCCCTACAGCTCCAAGTCCCCCGAGGAGAACATCCCGAAATACGCCCACGCGCGGTCGATCCTGGCGACGTACGGCGCCGCGGAGTTGCCCTTCCTGAACAGCGAACGGGGGTACCCGATCCGGAAGGCGGAGGGGTGGGCGGGCGGGCCGGACAGCCTGGCGCCGGAGTCCCAGGCGTGGCACCTCGTGCGCCAGCACCTGGTCGACCTGCTCTGCGACGTGCGCGCGACCGTCTGGTACGAGTGGAGCGGGGCCGACTTCGGCCTCTTGCCTTCGCCCGACAAGCCCCGGCCGGGCGTGGCCGCAGCGCGGGTCTTTGCGGAGCAGTTAAACGGCTACGCCTTCGTCAAGCGGCTGCCTCTGGAGTCCCCGGCGGATTTCGCGCTGCTCTTCGAAAAGGCGGGCAAGGAGCCGAAGGCGGCGGTCTGGACGTCGCCGCCGGAGGGCCAGACGCCGGACAGGGCCGTGCCGCACGCCGTCGACCTGGCCGTGACAGGCGCGGGGCCGTTCACCGTCCGTGATCTTTACGGGAAGACGTCGACGGTGGACGCGAAGGGGGGGCGTCTTTCCGTGACGCTCACCGGCGCGCCGCAGTACGTCACGCTGGGCGGCGCAACGGCCAAATAACCCTGACGCGCCTCACCGCTTCCCCGCCGCCGGCACGACCGCGTCGTCCGCCCACAGCTCCAGCTCCGCCAGCTGCGTCAGGCCGCTGCCGTTGTTCCGCGTGACGTTCAGCCCCGCCCGTGGAGCCCCGAGGCCCGGACGATCCTTGCGCGCCCCCGGCACGGCTGAGTATGATCCGGACGGAGGTCAGCCATGTCGTCGCCCCGCACCCGGATCCGTGAGGGAGCCCTCGCCCCGCACGCCCTGTGCGCCCTCGTCCTGGCGGCGGTCATCCCCGTATCGGCGGCCGCGCCGGAGACGGCCGTGCTCGCCCGCGACGGGAAGGCGCTTTGCCCGGTGGTCGTCGCCGGGGACGCCTCGGAGCGCGTCCGGAAGGCGGCCGGGGAGCTGGCCACCCTCCTCGGCCGGATCGCCGGGGCCCCCTTCGAGGTGACGTCGGGTGACGGCGCCGTAGGGATCGCCGTCGGCCTGCCCGCCCATTTTCCCGCCTCGCCCTTCCGCGGCCTGTGGGCCGCGCCGGCGGTCGAGGAGCGGGAGGACTACCGGATCCTCACGCATCCGCGTGGCGCCTGGCTGGTGGGGGCGACCGAGCGGGCCGTCGAGCACGCCGTCTGGGACTTCCTGCACCGCCTGGGACACCGCCAGTTCTTCCCCGGGGAGCGATGGGAGGTGGTGCCGCGCCGGCCCGACCTTTCCGCGACTGTGGACGCCCGGGAATCCCCGGCCTGGCGCGCCCGCCGCATCTGGTACGGCTTCGGCGCGTGGGATTACGCCGCCGCCCCCTATGCGCAATGGTGCGAGCGCAACCGCGCGACCTCCGGGATGGAGCTGAGCACCGGCCACGCCTACGGCGGTCTCATCAAGGCGAACCAGGCCGAGTTCGACCGGCACCCGGAGTACTACGCGCTCGTCCAGGGGAAGCGGACCGTCGCCCCCGAGGCGAAGCTCTGCATCGGCAACCCCGGCCTCCGCCAGCTCGTCGTCCGCCACGTCCTCGACCGCTTCGCGAAGGATCCCGCCCTGGACAGCCAGTCGCTCGACCCGAGCGACGGGGGCGGGTGGTGCGAGTGCGAGGCGTGCGCGGCGCTCGGCAGCGTCAGCGACCGCGTCGTGCGGCTGGCCAACGAGGCGGCCGAGGCGGCGGCCGCGCGGTTCCCGGGGAGGCGCATCGGCCTCTACGCCTACAACTTCCATTCCCCCCCGCCCGCCCTCCGCGTCCACCCCGCCGTCGTCGTCAGCGTCGCCACCGCCTTCGTGAAGGGCGGCCTGACGGTCGACGAGCTCCTCGCGGGCTGGTCCCGCCAGGGCGCCACGCTCGGCATCCGGGAGTACTACAGCGTGAACCCGTGGGACCGCGACCAGCCCGGCCAGGCGCGGGGCGGCAACCTGGCCTACCTGCGCCGCACGATCCCCGCCTTCCACGCCCGCGGCGCGCGCTACCTCTCGGCCGAGTCGAGCGACAACTGGGGGCCGAACGGCCTCGGCTACTATCTCGCCGCCCGGATGCTCTGGGACGTCCGCGAGGCGGAGCGCCTGGACGCGCTCGTCGAGGACTTCCTCTCCGCCGCCTTCGGGCCGGCCGCCGGGCCGATGCGCGAGTTCTACCGACAGCTCGACGGGTCGAGGCCCGCGCTCGCGGAGGACGACCGGCTCGGCCGCATGTTCCGCGCCCTCGCGGCAGCCCGCGCGCTCGCGGCGCCGCCCGAGGTCCGCGCCCGGCTCGACGACCTCGCCCTCTACGCCCGCTACGCCTCCCTCTACCGCCGCTACGCCCGGGCCGACGGCGCCGCCCGCCAGGCCGCCTTCGAGGCGCTCATCCGCCATGCCTACCGGATGCGGACGACGATGCTCGTCCACGCCAAGGCCCTCTACCGGGATCTCGCGGCGCGCGACAAGAGCGTCGCCGTCCCGCCGGACGCCGCCTGGAACGTCCCGGAGGGGAGGAACCCCTGGAAATCCTCCGCCCCGTTCGCCGACGGGGAGATCGCGGAGCTCGTCGCCGAGGGCGTCCGCTCGCACGCCCTCGCCCCGGCGGACCTCCAGCCGGTCTCCTTCGGGGACGACTGGGTCCCCGCCGTCCCGCCGCTGGCCGCCCCGGAGGATCTCCCCCCCGGCGAGCTCGGCCCCGGTCGCGGCACGCAGTCCTTCCTGACCTGGGTGGAACAGGCCCCCGCCGAGCTCGCGCTGCGCGTCACGGGGGGGCTCATCGCCCACTACCGCGACCGCGGCAACGTCCGGGTGGAGCTCTGGAAGATCGGCGGCCCCAGCGAGACCGGCGAGCGCGAGACGCGCGTCGCCGAGGACCGCAGCGTCCCGCCCGACGGCGTCGCGCGCGCCGTGCGGCTGACCGCCCGCGAGCCGGGTCTCCACCGCATCGCCGTCCACGACGGGAACGACCGGACGCTCGTGACGTGGCCGGCGGGGCAGCGCATGAGCGTGCGCGCCGCGGACGGCGACACGGCGATGAGCGCGCATTACGCGTCGTGGATGCAGTACTTCTACGTTCCCCGGGGAACGAAGGCCGTGGGCCTGGTCGGCGGCGAGCACGGCGAGGTGCAGGACGCCCGGGGCCGGACCGTCTTCTGGCTCAACGGCCGCGAGCGGGGCGTCTACAGCGTCCCCGTCCCGGACGGACAGGACGGGGCGTTCTGGCGCATCCGCTTCGGCCGCGGTGAGGTCCGCCTGCTCAACGTCCCCCCCGCCTTCGCGCGGAGCCCCCGGGAGCTGCTTCTCCCGGCGGAGGTCGTCCGCCGCGACGCGGCACGCTAGGCGACCCCGGATCCTCATCCTGCGGCGACGCCGGACCAGCATGAAGGGCTGTTCCACGACGCCGGGCCGCTGCCGGACGGCTTCCGCGACCTGGAGGGAAGGCACGTCTGGCTGCGCTTCACCGACCTGCTGGGCCCGGTCCGCACCTGGCGCGGCGACGGGTGGAAGCCCGTCGACGGATCGGTCCCCACGCCTCCGGCCTGCGCGGGGCCCGGACGATAGAGGCGAGCGATGGTCGTCATCCCCATCCTGTTCCTCGTTGCCGGGCTCGCGATTTCCACCGTCTTGTCGGTGCCTGTCTACCGAACCGTCCGCGCAAAGACGACATGGATCCGCCATGCGGGGGTCGTGACCGGCCTGGTCGAGGACGCGGACAACACGGTCAGGCTGTGCTAGACGTCCGGGCGCGCGTCGACCCCGTCCGGTGGAGGGTCGACGCGCCCTGCACGTACGAGGAGGCCGAGCGCGAAGTTCAGGGCGGATGCGCCGCGGCACAGAGCGTGCCGCTTGGGATGTGGTTTCCCCCTTGCATTCGATGACGCCTTCTGCCACACTCGCTATCGACGTCGCGCGCGCGATGCGCCGCGGCGGTCAATCGAAAACGACGGTGTTGTTTCAGCTCCCCGCTCGACACGCCGTGTGGATTCGAGCGGGGTTGTTTTTTTCGAGGCTGGATGGTTCAGGAACCGGCAGTCAAGCGTGTGGTTGCGTTCGTGGATGGACAGAATCTGTATCACGCCGCGCAGGAATCCTTCGGCAGACCCTCCCCCGAGACCGACGTCGACGCCCTCGCCCGGTCGATCTGCGCCCGGCGCGGCTGGCAGCTCGCCCAGGTCCGCTATTACACGGGCGTGCCGGGCCCCCGGGAGAACCCGGACGGGCACCGCCGCTCGACCGAGCGGCTGACGGCGCTGGCGCGGCGCGGCGTCCGCGTCTTCTCCCGCCCCCTCCGCTACCGGCCGCGCGTCGTGCGGCGGCCGGACGGGACCGCGGCGGTCGTCCGCGCGGGACAGGAGAAGGGGATCGACGTCCGCCTCGCGCTGGACGTCCTCGACCTGGCGCACCGTCGGGCGTACGACGTGGCGCTGCTCTTCAGCCAGGACCAGGACCTCTCGGAGGCGGCCGTCGAGGTCCGGCGCGCCGCGGCCGAGCAGCGCCGCTGGATGCTGGCGGCGTCCGCCTTCCCGTGCGGGCCGCGGACGCACAACCGGCGGGGCATCGACGGGACGGAGTGGATCCCGATCGACCAGTCGACCTTCTCCGCCTGCCGCCGCGAGGACCGGTCGACGCCGTGCGCGAATCCCCCGTCTCCGGAACGGGCCCCCGGGCGTCGGCGGCGCCGCCGCCCCCGGAACCGCCGCCGGCGTCAAGGCCGCCCTGCGTTGACGCCGCTGTCCTCCGCCGCTACAGTAGCGAGGTTGTGACGCGGCACGCGCATGCCAGGAGGGGCCCATGGACGACCTCGCCGCCCGACGCTGTGAGGCCTGCCGGGTGGGGGCGCCGAAGGTCCCCCCCGAGGAGATCGACCGGCTCCTGCCGCAGGTGCCCGGCTGGACGATCGACTGCGTCGACGGCGCCGACCGCCTGACGCGGACGTTCAAGTTCAAGGACTTCCGCGGGGCGCTCGCCTTCGCCGACCGCGTGGGGGCCCTCGCGGAGGAGGCGGACCACCACCCCGTCCTCACCGTCGCGTGGGGCCGCGTTACGGTGGCGTGGTGGACCCACAAGATCGGCGGGCTGCACGTCAACGACTTCATCCTGGCGGCGCGGACGAGCCGGCTGGAGACGGCATGAGCCGCCGGCTGCGGCCCGGGACGCCGGGCGCGCGGGGCCCCACCCTCTTCAATACGGGCTCGGCACGTCGACGAACTCGGCGGGCACCCCCAGCCGCCGCCGGAGTTTTCAACTTGAAGACCGTTGTGGGAGGCGTCGCGGAAGGCGGAGACGTCGAGGGCGCGGACGAGGGACACGAGCGTAGCCATGGGGGACGGGGACACGATGGATCGGGGGGGGGGGGGGGGATTATAGCCGAACCGTGGCGTCCGCCGCCAAGGGGTCTGTCCCGGCGACCGTCTCACCCGGGACGCGCACGTTCCTTTCGATGCAGCACCCTCCGGAACCGGCGGCTTAGTTCGCCCCGACGACGACAAACGTGAAGGCGCAGGCACCCGGGGTGCCTTGCACAAACGTTTGCATCTCGAAAAATCCCGGGTCGATCTTGAGCACCACCGCCGAACACGATTGGTTGGCCTCGCGGGAGATGGGGTTGACGGTCGGCACGGCGGGATCCGCAAAGGGGGTCTCGTAACGAATCCGGTAGATGTTATCTGTCAAAGGCTCGACGACAAATCCTGTTCCCACCACCGGGACTCCCTTGCTGTCCACCTGTCCCCGCAGGGTCCGCAGGTTCTCGGTGCCGCCGACGGCGAACAGGTCCCCGGCGGCCCCCATCTTGATGTTGCCCCGGACGTCGAGCAGCCCGTCCAGCTTCGGCGACGGATCCATCGTTCCAATGCCGACCCGGCCGTCGGGGGTGACGCTCATGGTATCCTTCTTGCCCACCCGCTCCATCAGCCGGAAGCTGCCGGGGGTGGGTTGCCCCTGGACCTGGACCCCGATCGTCCATTCACGATCCACCTCGAGCCCCAGCTCGTCCTTCTTGGCGATGACGTGCACGCTTCCCGGGCCGAAGTAGGCGCGCGCCCAACGAACGCCTTCCGTTCCCAGGGACATAAAATTGTCCGTCGAGGCTGTAATGTTTCCCGTCTGCTCGAAGTTGCCGAGTTCGTCGATATAGGCGAGCAGGGTATTGGCGGAATTGTAGAACTCCATCAGGTTGGCGCTCTGGGAGGCCGATCCCTTGATGACCAGGCCGGCCAGATTGGAGCTCAGGCTGATGGTCTGTGTTGTGGTGAACGTGTTGGCGGCGCTCAGGCGGGGGACGACGGAGGTGTTGATCCCGATCGTTCCGGACGTTGTGAGGGGCGAGGTCGAGAAGGTGAGTCCGGTGCCTTGCGTGATCGAGGTGACGGTGCCCCCGGAGTTGGTGTCGGTGTCCGTCCCCCACGCCGGGAGCCCGCCCGACATCTTGAGCACCTGGCCGTTCGTGCCGGGGGCCAGCGCGGCCCACGTCCCGACGGCGGAGGTCCGGAGGATCGAGCCGGCCGCCGTCGCCGACGTATTGAGTCCCGTCCCGCCGTTGGCGGCCGCCACGGTGCCGGTCACGTTGGCCGCGTTGCCGGTGATGTTGCCGGAGACCTTCGACCCGGCCAGCGAGGTGATCCAGCCCGGGTCGGCATAGCTGCCGGACGTGTAGACGCCGCTCGTCACCGTCCCCGCGTTCCCGCTGATGCTGCCGGTTATTGGGCTCGAGAACGTCTTGGCGCCGCCGATCGTCTGGGTCGACGACAGGTCCACGAAGTTCTGCGTGCTCGATCCCGTGCCCCCGTTGGCGATCGCCACGACGCCCGACAGGTCCGACACGTCGAGATCCGTCAGTCCCGCCCCGCTCCCGCTGAAGCCCGTCGCCGTCACCGTGCCGCTGACGTCGAGCGCGGTGGTCGGCACCTTGCCGACGCCGACCTGGCCGTCGCTCGTGATCACCACCCGCGCCGTGTCGCTCGTCTTCAGGGTCAGGGCATAGGCATCGGTCGTGCCGATCGAGGCGATGGCGCCGAAGGCGTTGCCGCCGTCGACGAAGGCCTCCGCGGCCAGGGCGAAGGCCGCGGCGTGCTGGCCGTCCACCGTGTCCGCGTCCCCGCTGATGCTCCCGGCGATCGTCTCCGTGAACGTCTTCACCCCCCCGATCGACTGCGCCGTCGAGAGATCGACGAAGTTCTGCGTGCTTGACCCCGTCCCGCCGTTGGCGACCGCCACCGTGCCGGTGAGCTTCGAGGCGGCCAGCGAGGTGATCCAGCCCGGGTCGGCGTAGCTGCCCGTCGTGTAGACGCCGTCCGTCACCGAGTCGGCGTACTTGGCCCGGAAGGCGTAGGGGCTCGCGCCCAGCGACAGGCGAGGCGACATCTCCGCGTCGGCGCCCACCGTGATCCCGAGGGTGTAGGCGTCGCTGAAGTCGAGGGAGCCCAGGGAGACGGTGTCGTTGATCTCCCCGAGCATGACGCTGTACCCGCCGCCGGTCACGATCACGCCCGGGTGGGTTCCCGACCAGATCTCGGATGTCCCGTTGTACAGCTTGAAGGTCATCTGGAGGGTTTCGTCGACCGGGACTCCGTCCGCGTCAGTCAGGCGGCCCTGGAAGGTGATCGTCTCGGGCGGCGCGGCGGGGGACGGCGGCGCCAGCCATCCCCCCAGCACGGCGGCCACGACGGCGGTGTGAATGCGGCGCATGAAACCCCCTTCCGGCTTGGGATCCCGATTGGCCCAGAACTTATGCGGAATTGTATCACGTGTGATGTCCAGTTCAACCCTGTCGCCCCGGGAAAAAGAAACGGCCGTCCCGAACCCGGCGAGTCGTGCCCGGCGGGACGTCGAGGCGTGATATGATGGCAACCGAAAACGGCATGGGGCCGTTCTTCTGAAACCGGCGTTTTTTTGGTGAACGGCCGAAGCGATGTTTCTAGAATGGCGCCTCGCGTTCCCTGACCGCCTTCGGAGGGCTCCCATGAGCGCCATTCGGGCCGCGTGTGCGGCCGCCGTCCTCCTTCTGGCCGTCTCCACGGCGACGGCGCAGGACCAGCAGCTCGGCGCGCGCACCAAGGCCATGGGCGGCAGCTACACCGCCTTCGAGGACGACCCCGTCTCCGTCTGGCTCAACCCCGCCGGCATCGCCACGCAGGCCGACTCGGCCTCCATCGCCTACCAGACCTACACCACCTACCCCCTGCACCAGGAGAAGGCCTCCGGCAGCGACGTCGTCACCTTCTCCGCCGGGGCCGAGACGACCTTCGTCGATCCCGCCTTCGTCCCCTCGTACCTCGGCTTCGTCTTCCACGTCGGCGAGCCCGACTCGGGGATGGCGATCGGGATCTGCTACGCCCGCCCCTACGTCCTCAACTA
>CAYUME010000056.1:0-13544 GCA_964445475.1 uncultured Planctomycetia bacterium | reverse complement strand
TCCTCGCCATCGGCTGGCCGGGGCAGTGGGCCAGTTCGTTCGTTCGCGATGCGGACCGTCGCGTGCGCGTCCAGGCGGGACAGCAGCAGACCCGCCTGGTGCTCCAGCCCGGCGAGGAGATCCGCGTCCAGCGCGGCCCCGCGGCCCTCACGATCCCCAAGCGCCGCGTCACCCGCATCGAGCCCGCCCCCACCCCCGAAGAACGCTACGCGGATCGCGCCGCGTCGGTGAAGGACGACGATGCGTCCGGCCGATTCGCCCTCGCCGAGTGGTGTCGCGACGAAGGGCTTCCGGCCCAGGCCCAAACCGAGTACGAACGCGTGCTCGCGATCGACCCCGACCACGAGGCGGCACGCCGCGCGCTCGGCTACGAGCGGGTCGACGACCGCTGGATGACGCGCGAGGAGGCCCAGGCCGCCCAGGGACGGGTCCTGTACAAGGGGCGCTGGATCCCCGTCGAGGAGCGCGACGCACGCGTCGCCCTGGAACAGGCCGACGCGCTCCGCCGCGCCACCCACGCCGAGATCCTGCAGTTGATCCGCAGGGCCGCGCTCTCCTCGGACCCCGGGATCCGGGAGGCCGCCCGCCAGCGCCTCGGGACGTTCCCCGCGGCGGACCGCCGGCTGCCCGGCCGGGAGGCGCTCGGGGCCGCCGAGCCCCAGGTTCGCGCCGTCGCGGCCGCGGAACTGGTCTCCGCCGCGGACGCCGCGTGTGTCGTTCCACTCGCGCGCCGTTACGTCCTCGACGCCTCCGCCGAGGTTCGCCGTCACGCCGCCGACGCCCTCGTCGTCCTCAACGACCCCTCCACCGGCGCGGCCTTCCTGACGCTGCTGCAGAACGGAAACCTCGCGGCGAAGGTCCGTGCGGCCGACGGCCTGGCCGCCTTCCCGGAACGACGCGCCATCCCGACCCTGATCGCGACGCTCGAGGCTGCGACCGAACCCCCGGCGGAGGTCTCCCTTACCACGGGAGGTCCGGGATCGGTCGCCCCGCCCGGCCCGATCGTCGTCCCGGGGGGGGCGGTGACGCGTCCCCCCGCAACGCCGCCCGGTGGCCTCCGCGGAGGCTCCCTCCCGTCCACCCGGGGCCTCGTGATCCCCCGCGTCGTGACGAGCGTCCGCCAGCCGCGCGACCCCGCGGAACAGGCGCTGCGCGACGCCCTGGCGGCGGCCTGCACCCGGGCCCTCCGGGCCTGCACGAAACAGGATCCCGGCCCTGACGCCGCCGCCTGGAAGGGATGGTGGCTCCGCGAAGGATCGCGCCCCCTCGCGCCCCCTCGCTGATCGCGGCCCTCGGGGAATTAGGGCTGGCGCCTCGCCAACAAAACGGATAGGATCCCCGCGTTCGACCGCTTCTTTTTGGAGCGCAGCGGAGAAAACCGTCCCATGAAAGTCCTCCTCGTCGGATCCGGCGGGCGCGAGCACGCGCTGGCCTGGCAGATCGCCAAGTCCCCCCGCCTCACGAAGCTCTTTGCCGCACCCGGGAATCCCGGCATCGAGGCGCTCGCCACCTGCGTCAACATCGCCGCGGACAACGTCGAGAGCCTCCTGGAGTTCGCGAAGAAGGAGCGGATCGACCTGACCGTGGTCGGCCCCGAGATGCCGCTCGTCAAGGGCCTCGTCGACGCGTTCCTCAAGGCCGACCTGAAGATCTTCGGCCCCACCGCCGCGGCCGCCGAGATCGAGGGCAGCAAGGTCTTCTGCAAGAACCTGATGCGGAAATACGGCATCCCTTCGGCCGCCTATCGCGTCTTCACCGACGCCCGCGCCGCCCTCGATTACGTCAAGACCGCCGTTTACCCGCTGGTCGTCAAGGCCGACGGGCTGGCCGCCGGAAAGGGCGTCGTCGTCTGCGCGAAGGAGCCCGAAGCGACCTCCGCCATCGAGTCGATCATGGTCGGCAAGGCCTTCGGTCAGGCCGGGAACCGGCTGGTCGTCGAGGAGTGCCTGGTCGGGGAGGAGGCCTCCATCCTCGCCCTCACCGACGGGAAGACCCTCCTGACGCTCGAGACCGCCCAGGACCACAAGCGGCTTCAGGACCGGGACCGGGGACCGAACACAGGGGGCATGGGCGCCTACTCCCCCACGCCGCTCGTCACCCGCGAGAACCAGGAACGGGTTGAGCGCGAGGTCCTCGTCCCCGTCGTCCACGCCATGAACCACGAGCACCGCCGCTTCAAGGGCGTTCTCTACGCCGGCATGATGTTCACCGCCGGCGGCCCCAAGGTCCTCGAGTTCAACGCCCGGTTCGGCGATCCCGAGGCGCAGGCGATCCTGATCCGGCTTCGAAGCGACATCCTCGACCTCCTCGAGCGATCCGCCGAGGGGACGCTGGAGGGCGCCGCGGTCGAATGGGACCCGCGCCCGGCCGTCTGCGTCGTGATGGCCTCGAAGGGATATCCCGTCAAGGTCCAGGCGGGCCAGACCATCGAGGGCCTGGAGGAGGCCGCGAAAGTCCCCGATACCGTCGTCTTCCACGCCGGCACGGCCCGGAAGGGCGGAGCGGTCGTCGCCGCCGGCGGACGCGTCCTCTGCGTCACCTCGCTCGGGAAGAGCCTCGTCGAGGCGCGCGACCGCGCCTACACCGCCGTGAAGGCGATCCGGTTCGAGGGCGCGCAGTTCCGGACGGATATCGGGGCCAAGGCGTTGTCGTGATCCCGGCGCCCGGATTCCGCATCCGGCGCCCGGGGGACGGCCGCCCGAGCCCGTGGACGGAGGTCCCATGCCCGTCGCCCCGTCCCCGACGCGACGGCCCCGCCCCGGGATCCCGGACGCCCCCCGCCCGGGTGCGACCGGAGCGTCAGCCCGACTCCTCCTGCCCCTCCTGATGCTTCTCCTCTCCGCCCCGCCCGCCCGCCCGCAGGACCTCGTCACGCTCGCGCAGCAGATCGCCGCGGAGCGCGAAAAGCCCTACGGCATGCGCGTCAAGACGATCGCGTCGGTCGGGATGCTCCGGACCGACGACGCCGCGGCCGTCCTCGAGGCGCTTTACGCGGAGGAGAAGGACGAGTTCATCCAGGCGGCCGCCCTCTACGCCCTGGCGGCATGCGGGACCCCGCAGGCCGTCCGGAGGCTGGAGGCGATCCTCCGGGACGACACGGCGGCGAGCCGGTGCCGGTGCGCCGCCCTCGACGCACTCGTCCGGACGCGGCGGGAGGAGTCGTTCGGGATCGTCCGGGAGACGGCCCGGTCCGACAAGACCGACTACGCGCTCCGCGTGGCGGCCCACGAGGCGCTCGCCGCGTACCCGCTGGACCGGACGGAACCGCTCTGGCGGGAGGTCGTGCACGGAGGGCCGGCGCCCATCCGGGCCCTGGCCTTCAAGGCGCTCGCCCCCCTCAAGGACCGGGGGATACTCGACGCGGCGCGAAAAGCGCTCGAGTCTTCGGGGGAACTTTCGGAGATTCGGGCGGCGGCGGTGGCCCCTTGGGGAGCCGCGGCGGGCCCGACCGGCACGCGGCTGCTCCTGGCGCACATCGACGACAAACGACATCTCCCTGCTCTTCCCCGAGCTGGCCCGACATCCCGACCCCGGCGCCCGCGCCCTCCTCGCCGGGGCGCTCGGCAAGCCGGACCATCCCGGTGTGATCGCGGCGCTCGAGGGGGCGCTGAAGGACAAGGATCCCGACGTGCGCCTGGCCGCCGTCGAGTCGCTTGGCCAGCGCAAGGAGCCGAAGGCCGAACAGATCCTCCAGCGCCAGGCGCAGGGAACGGACGAGGAGATGGCGATCGTCGCCATCGGCGCGCTGGCCGGCCACCCCTCGGAGGCCACCCTCAAGCTCCTCGCCCGGCTCGCCGAGAGCCGGAAGCTGCCCGTCGCCGTGGCCGCCATCGGCGCCCTCGGCGAGCGCCCCCCCGACGACGCCCTCCCGCTCCTCACGAAGGCGATCGAGAACCCGAACTGGTCGATCCGCGCCGCGGCCGTCCGCGCCCTCGGGAAGGCGAGAAACCGCGCGTGCATCGACCTCCTCGTCGAGCGCCTCGGCCGCGAGGAGGGGCGCCTGCGCGGCGACATCGTCGACGTCCTCCGCGCCCTCACCGGCCGGCAGCTCCCCTATGACGCGTCCGCCTGGAAGACCTGGTGGACGGCCCGGCGCGAGACGTTCGACCCGGACGCCCCCCCCGAACGGCCGGAGGGAGGCGACGTCAACACCGTCGCCTACTACGGCATCCCCGTCCTCAGCAAACGCGTCGTCTTCTGCCTCGACATCTCCAGCAGCATGACGGGATTCGCGGAGAAGGAGAAGTCGCGGATGGACCAGGCCAAGGAGGAGCTCGCGCAGACCCTCTCCGCCCTCGACGGCGATGTCCGCATGAACATCATCTTCTTCGACGACCGGATCCAGCCGCTGGGCCGCAGCCTCGCCCCGATCCGGGGCCGGCTCGCCTCCCTCCTCACCGTCGTCAAGCAGGTCCAGCCCCGCGGGTCCACGAACATCTACGACACGCTGGAGTACTCCTTCCAGGACCCGTCCGTTGACACGGTCTTTCTCCTCAGCGACGGCGAACCCACCGACGGGAAGTACGTCAGCATCGAAGAGATCCTCCGCAGGATCCGCCGGGCCAACCGCGCCCGCCAGGTCGTCATCCACACGATCTCCTTCGGGCGCAGCGCGTTCATGCAGTCGCTCGCCGAGCAGAACGGCGGCCGCTACGTCGAACGCCCCTGAGCCTCCCGCCGCACACCGCGCTCCGGATCCCGGAACCGCCTTGCCCCTCCCGTCGTGAAATAGCCAGCGTGCGGAGACGGGAGACAAGCAGGGGGCCCGCCCGCGCCGGGGGGGATCGGCCATGGGAGAATATCGGAAGCGACCCCGGTGGGCTTGCGCCGCCCTCCCGGCCCTCCTCGGCTGCATGTCCCTTCACGCACAGGACCTCGAATCCCTCCGCCTCCGCATGCAGGCGGAGCAGGACCAGCCCTACGCGCAACGTATGCGGACCTTCACCGCCATCGGACTGATCCGGTCGGACGACGCCGCCGAGACGCTCGACACGGCCATCCGGGAAGCATCGGATCGGACCCTGCAGATCGGCCTCGCCTATGCCTTGGCCGCCACCGGACGCCCGATAGCCGTCCGGCGTCTCGCGGAAATCGCGGGAGATCCGGCAGCGAACGAGTGGCTCAGGACCGGTGCACTGGATGCCCTCTCCCGGACCCGCCCGGAGGAGGCCTTGGACCTCGCCCTGCCCTCGCACAGTCTCCCGGGAGCCCACCGCGCCTGAGAACGGCCGCCTTCAGCGTCCTGTCGCGCGGTCCCCTGGAACGGACGCACCCCGCATGGATTCAAGTGGTTGAGGATGGACCGCCGGAGATCCGGGCCATGGCCTTCCGTGCGCTGGCCCCGCTTCGAAACCGCCGGATCCTGAGCCTGGCCCGGCAGGCGCTCCTCTCCTCCGGCTGCTCCGCGACGGTCCGGGCCGCTGCCGTCGAGCCGTGGAAAGCAGCAGGGGGACCCGACAGCGTGCGGCTCCTTCTCGCCGCAGCCGTCTCGGCCGACTCCTCCCTGCGCGCCGCGATCGCCGACGCGCTCGAATCGATGCCTCGGAGGGAAGAAACGGAGGTCCTCCTCGCCTGCCGCCGCACGCACCGGGAGCCGTCCATCCGGGCCCTGGTCGCCGGCGCGCTCGGCCGTGCGGATCACCCGGAGGTGATCCGCTCCCTCGAGGAGGCACTCCGCGACGAATCGCAGACCGTGCGCCTGGCCGCCGTGGCCTCGCTCGGCCATCGGCCGGAGGCCGCGGCGGACCGGCTTCTGCAGGAGAAAGCGCGCAGCCCGTCCGTGGCAACGGCCGTGGCGGCGGTCGACGCGATGGCCGGGCGCGATGCGGAGGGGACCCTCGCGTGTCTGGCGGGCCTCGCCGTCGACGAGCGTCCGGACATCCGCGTGGCACGATCACGCCGGAGCGCAACGCCCTCCTGCAGGCGCTGGCCGGGCAGAACGGCGGCCGCTACGTCGAGCTCCGGTAAGTCCCCCGGTTCGTTCCTCCCGCCCGGGCGTGACCCCTCAAACGATTGACCCCGCCGCGAGATCGTCCTATAGTCGACGATCCTGCGCCTCCGGGGGGCCCCCGACCCGCCCCCCGGGCGGAACAGGTCCGTAAAAAGAACCGGCGCCGGGTGGGAGCCCGGCGCCGGCGGGCCACGGCTGGGGGTCGTGGCCCTTTTGTGGGGGATGTCGCGTGGGGGCGGCCCGATGGCCGCCCTCCGTGTTTTCAGACCCGGCTCCCGGATCCCCGGAAGCCCTCACGCCATGCGATCGGCTCCTGATCCCTTCCGCGTTCCGCTCCGCCGGCTTCTCACGAGCATCCGCTCGTCGCCCCGCAGTTCTCGCACTTGTGACACGCCCCGTTCACGGTCATGATCGAGCCGCAGACGGGACACGGGGGCGCGTCGATCAGGAAGCGCTGGGCCGCCTGCCCCTTCGTCTCCGCCACGCCGGCGCGGAGGACGGTGCCGCCGTTGCCGCCGTTCGCGCGCGGCAAGGCCCCCTCGGGGGCCGCCCAGGCGCGCAACCGGATGTCCCCCGTCTCGTTGTCGATGAACTTCATCGACAGCCAGCGGAAGAGGTAGTCGGTGATCGATTTCGCGATCGGGATCTCGGGGTTTCCCGTCACGCCGCTCGGCTCGAAGCGGGTGTGACTGAGCTTGTCGAAGAGGACCTTGAGGGGCACGCCGTACTGGAGGGAGATGGAGACGATGCAGGCCAGGGCGTCCATGAGGCCGGAGGTCATCGACCCCTCCTTGGCCATGGTGACGAAGATCTCGCCCGGCCGGCCGTCCTCGTACATGCCGACGGTCATGTACCCCTCGTGGCCGGCGATGTCGAACTTGTGCGTGATGGCGCGGCGCTCGTCGGGAAGGCGGAGGCGGACGGGACGGTCCGACGGGGCGGCCGCCTCCGGTTTCGCCTCCTCCTTCCGCTTCGTGTTGAGCGGCTGGCTCCGCTTGCAGCCGTCGCGGTAGATGGCGACCGCCTTGAGGCCGAGCTTCCACGCCTGCGTGTAGACCTCCATGATCTCGTCGACCGTCGCCTCGGTGGGCAGGTTGACCGTCTTGGAGATGGCGCCGCTCAGGAAGGGCTGGACGGCCGACATCATGCGGATGTGCCCCATATAGTGGATGGCCCGGCTGCCGTGGGAGGCCTTGAAGGCGCAGTCGAAGACGGGGAGGTGCTCCGGCTTGAGGTTCGGCGCCCCCTCGATCGTTCCGTGCTCGTCGACGTACTCCAGGATGGCGGTCTCCTGGTCCTTCGGGTAGCCGAGCCGCTGGAGCGCCTCCGGGACCGTGCGGTTGACGATCTTGAGCACCCCCCCCCCGACCAGCTTCTTGAACTTGACCAGGGCGATGTCCGGCTCGATCCCCGTCGTGTCGCAGTCCATCATGAAGGCGATGGTCCCGGTGGGGGCCAGGACGGTGACCTGGGCGTTGCGGAACCCGTGGCGGGCACCGACGACGATCGCCTCGTCCCAGGCGACGCGGGCGGCCTCCAGGAGGTCTCCGGGGAGCGGGGTGCCTCCGAGCGACCGGGACGCCGCGCGGTGCTGCTGCATGACCCGGAGGAAGGCCTCGCGGTTCTTCTCGTAGCCGGCGAAGGGGCCGCCGTGGTCCCGGGCGATCATCGCGCTCTGGCGGTAGGCCTCGCCGCACATCAGCGAGGTGATGGTCGCCGCGTAGTCGCGCCCCGCGTCGCTGTCGTACGGCAGTCCCCGGGCCATGAGAAGGGCGCCCAGGTTGGCATAGCCGAGGCCCAGCGTCCGGTAGTCGACCGAGTTGGCCGTGATCCGCGGCGTCGGGTACGAGGCGTTCCCGACGATGATCTCCTGCGCCAGGATCACGAGGTCCACCGCGTGGCGGAAGGCCTCCACGTCGAACTCGCCATCCGGACGCCGGAACCGCATCAGGTTCAGGCTCGCCAGGTTGCAGGCCGAGTTGTCGAGGAACATGTACTCGCTGCAGGGATTCGAGGCGTGGATGCGGTCGGTGCCGAGACAGGTGTGCCAGTGGTTGATCGTCGTGTCGAACTGCATGCCGGGATCGCCGCAGACGTGCGTCCCCTCGGCGATGAGGCGGAGGAGGTCGCGGGCCGGGTAGGTGTCGACGACGCGACTGCGGTCGACGACGGCGCGGGTGTGCCACTCCCGGCCCTCGACCGCGGCCTGCATGAAGTCGTCCGTCACGCGGATGGAGAGGTTCGCGTTCTGGAAGAAGACGGACCCGTAGGCCTCGCCGTTCACCGAGCCGTCGTAGCCGGCGTCGATGAGGGCCCAGGCCTTGCGCTCCTCGTTCAGCTTGCAGGAGATGAACTCGTGTACGTCGGGGTGGTCGATGTTGAGGATCTGCATCTTGGCGGCGCGCCGGGTCTTGCCGCCGGACTTGATGACGCCGGCGAAGGCGTCGTAGCCGCGCATGAAGGAGACGGGGCCGCTGGCCCAGCCACCGGAGGAAAGTCGCTCGCGGGAGGAGCGTATCGGGGAGAGGTTCGTCCCCGCGCCCGAGCCCCACTTGAAGAGCATCCCCTCCGTCTTGGCCAGCTCGAGAATCGAGTCCAGGGTGTCGTCGACGGAGTTGATGAAGCAGGCGGAGCACTGCGGCCGCTCCTCGATCCCCATGTTGAACCAGACGGGGGAGTTGAAGCAGGCCTTCTGGTGGACGAGGAGGTGCGTCATCTCGTGGTAGAACGTCTCCGCGTCGGCCTCGGCGGCGAAGTAGCCGTCCTTGCGCCCCCACGCCGCGAGGGTCCCGGCGACGCGCTCGATGAGCTGGCGGACGCTCGTCTCGCGGTCCGGGGTGTCGAGGGCGCCGCGGAAGTACTTCGACACGACGACGTTGGTGGCGAGCTGGGACCAGGCGGCGGGGATCTCGACGTCGCGCTGCTCGAAGATAATGTCGCCCTTGTCGTTCGTGATCGCCGCCGTGCGGCGCTCCCATGCGATCTCGTCAAAGGGGTGCGTGCCCGGCCGCGTGAACTTCCGCGCGATCGACAGGCCCTTCCCCGCCCCCTTGGCCGGCGCGACGTGCGTCGACGCCTTGGCCACCATCCGTCGGGTTGATCTCGAGTCCACCGCCATACCGAATACCTCCTCCCCCGGTCGCGGGGTGGCGTCCAACTGCCCGCCGACGCCACCCTCGAAAAGAAAAACCCCTCACGCGGTGAGCGCAAGGGGAACGCGCAACACCTCGACGCAGTACCGGGTGGGGTCGAACGGCATGGCGGACGTCCCGTCGGACGACGCCCCGGCCGGCCATCGCCTCCGGTCGGGCATCTTCCGGCTCGGACGTTCCGACTTCACGCGGCGACGCCCCAGCGGCCCCGCCCGCACGCCATCCCCCTGGATCCCCCGGCATCCGGGTCATCCGGCCGTCACGACCGGCCGGCTCCCGGCGTCCCTGTTTTCAACCGCCGCGCCACCCGTTTCGGGCCCCAAGCCACACTACCGGTATGGGCCACCCCGCCCTCGAGCCGCTAGATTACTATCGACCAAATTGACGAAAAACACTACAGGTTGAGTGACGGGCGGGACTTTACCACTAGGGATGGAGAGTGTCAAGGGGGGTCGGAAGAAAAACAACAATAATGTTTTTTTTTATTTTCCCGACATCCGGCGCGCCGGCACGTTTGACGGCGCACGCCGGTCACGCGGGGGCACCGCCGGACTCCTTCTCCTCCTGCATCTTCCGCTTCGCCTCCTCGAAGACCTCGTCCCGCCGACGCTGCTGCTCCTCGAGAAGCCGGTTGATGTCGGGCAGCCCCTCCTGCGCGCGCCTCGCGGTCCGCTCGATCAGCGACCCGAAGTCCTCCGCCGCCCCCTCCGCCCTGCCCGCCCAATGACGCTCGACCTTCAGCGTGTCGAGGTTGTACTCGATCGTCCCGTGGCAAAGCGGGCATCGAATGGTGACGCGCTTGGGCATGGGCAAACTCCATCGGCCGCGTCCCCGTCCCGCGTCTCAGGCGGGACGCCCTCTCCGCTCCCGGAGCGGAGGAGGAGATCCCCTCAGTCTTTCCCGCCGGTCCCGATTCGGAGGTGCAGGTGGTCGTCGTGGGCGCCGGCGTGGGCCGGCTGGCTCATCAGCGCGGCCGCCCGACGCGCCACGCCCTCGCGGCGCGCCCGCTCCGCCGTCCCCCCGGCCGCCTGATCCACCCACGCGCCCGCGCGCTCCAGGAGCCGCGTGCGCAGGGGATCCCAGATATAGAGCCGTTCCACGCGGGCCCCGAAACGACGGCACTCGAGCAGAGCGACCTCGAGCGCCCACATCCGATCGAGATCGAAAAGGCAGCGCGTGCCCGTCCCCTCTTCGCGCCCGACCAGCGTTTTTCCGCTCTCGATGACGACCAGGTCCTGCGGTTCGTACGGCCGCCCCTCGGGATCGGTCACGAAGAAGGCCAGGTCGACGTCCCGTCCGTTCTGGTGGGAGTAGCTGTACGTGATGGCCCCGCCCTCCCGGCTGCCGATATTGCCGACGACCAGCCGTGGCGCTCCGGGTCGGTCCCGGGCGAGGGTCGCCGCCACCTCGGCCAGGCCGAAGACAAGCTCGTCCGTCCCGTACCGGAGGTCCCGCGCCCGGTGCCGCCGGGCGGCGATGGTGAATCCATAGCCCTCGACGGGCAGCGCGGAGGGGTTCGCGAGGGATCCCGAGTCGACCGATCCGAGGGACCGGCTCGGGCGGTCCCGCTTGGCCTCCTCGGCCCGACGGAGGAGGGCCACAGCCTCCTCGTACGTCCGGGGCACGACGGCGTCCTCCGCCCCCCCGCGGCCCGCCGTCTCCGCCATGGCCAGCATCCCCCCGAAGATGGCAAGCGCGATGCGGATCGACTTCATGGCGGGCGACTCTAGCACATGATGCTTCGGATGTAAATCCCCCGTGCTTCACGCCCCCGCATCGGGGCCTGTTCTGCGAACGCCGCTCGACACCAGAACCCGCTGGACTTCATCAATATCTTTATGGGAAAATATGTGCCTGGTGAACGCAGGCCCGGAATCCCCATGACGTCATCCGGCGGCAGCAGGACACCCCGCCCCCCGCGAAAATCCGCGCGCCAGGCCGTCGTGGCCGCGGCGGCCCTGTTCCTGGCGGCAGGATGCGGAGAGATCCGGGCCGCCCGCGAGGCGCAGGACCCGGAATCGGCCGGCCCCGGCGAGCGGACCGCGACCGCCGCGGAGATCGGCCTCGGGCCCGGCACCACGCTCACGCTCGAGCAGGGCCTCCGGCTCACGCTCGTGTACAACCCGTCCACCGCCTTGGCCCGCCGCGCGGTGGATGCCGCGCGCGCCCGTCTCACCCAGGCCGACGCCGGCAGCCTCCCCACCCTTTCCGCCGGCGCGTCGTACTCCGTCAGCGGAGGCAAGGACCGAACCACGACCGACTCCTTCTCCGCCGGCCTCTCGGCCGACCTCCTCCTCTACGACTTCGGCCGCATGGACGCGATCCAGCGCGAGTCCGCCGAGCAGCTGCTCGCCGCCACCCTCGACCTGGCCACGACCGAGATCGAGACGGGCTACGCCTTCGAGGAGGCCCATTACAATGTATTGAAGCAGGTCGAGCTGGTGGGAATCGCCGAGCAGACCGTCCGCCAGTTCGAGAAGCGCCTGGAGCAGGTGCGGGGGTTCGTCGAGGTGGGGACCCGCGTGAAGTACGACCTGACGAAGGCCCAGGTCGACCTCGGAAACGCGCAGCTGACGCTGGTGACAGCCCGGACCGCGCTGGGGGTGCAGCAGGCCGTCCTCGGCAACGTGCTGGGTTTGGCGGAGATCCCCGCCTACGCGCTCGAGAAGCCGGCCGCCGCGGAGTCCGGGACCCCCGGGGCGGAGGCCCTGCGGGAGGCGGCGCGCCGGCAGCACCCGCGGCTCCTCGCCCGGGCCGCCCGCGAGCGCGCCGCGTCTCACGCCGTGGACGCGGCGGTCGCCGCCCTCTTCCCAGAGCTGTCGGTGGGCGGCTCGCTGACGGCAGCGGGGGCCCTCTCCCCCGTCGACTGGTTCTGGTCGGCCGGGCCGGCCCTCAACTGGCTGCTCTTCAGCGGCTGGTCGCGGACCGGACAGATCCAGGAGACGGTCGCCGGGCTGCAGTCGGCCCGCGCCTCCCGGGCGCAGGCCGAGCAGCAGGTCTTCCTCGAGATCCAGCAGGCGATCGCCGCCCGGGAGGACGCCCGCCAGCGGCTGACGATCCTCGACCTGACCGTCCGACAGGCGGAGGAAAACCTGGACCTGATCTCCGCCCGCTACCAGATCGGAAGAGCCTCCTCGGTCGAGCTGACCGACGCGCAGGTGGCGCTGGCCACGGCGCGTGGACAGCAGGTCCAGGCGGACTACAGTCTCCGGATCGCCGCCGCGCAGTTGCGGCGCGTGGCCGGCGTCCCGCCGGTCCCGACGAAGGCCGGCCGGTAGGGCGACGCGGCGGCCGGCTCCGAACCTTGT
Organism: uncultured Planctomycetia bacterium; assembly: GCA_964445475.1. Taxonomy (GTDB): domain Bacteria; phylum Planctomycetota; class MHYJ01; order CAYUME01; family CAYUME01; genus CAYUME01. The sequence continues at coordinate 1,134 of CAYUME010000056.1, read as the reverse complement.
CACGGGGGAATCATGAATCGTCTGCTCCTGGTCGCGGCGGTCCTGGCGACCGCCGCGGGCGGCGGGGCCTGGTACTGGGCCCGCGGCGCCAATGGCGTCCCCGCCTTCCGCGTCGCCAAGGTCGAACGCGGCGACCTCCTGGTCACCGTCACCGCCACGGGCAACGTCCAGCCCATCACCCAGGTCCAGGTCGGCACGCAGGTGTCCGGCACGATCCAGAAGCTCCTCGTCGACTTCAACTCCCGGGTGAAAACGGACGAGATGGTCGCCCTGATCGACCCGGCCCCCTTCCAGGCGCGGGTCGACCAGGACCAGGCCAACCTCCTCCGCGCGCAGGCCGACGTCGAGCGGGTGAAGGCCAACCTCGTCCAGGCCGAGAAGGAGCTGGCGCGGGCGAAGGAGCTGGCCAAGCGGGAGCTGATCTCGGCCGCGGAGCTGGATGCCGCGATCGCCGCCTACGACTCCCTCGTCGCCCAGTCCAAAGTCGCCGACGCGACCGTCGCCCAGAGCCGGTCCACCCTCCAGATCTCCACGGTGAACCTCGGCTACACGAAGATCAAGTCGCCCATCGACGGCCTGGTCATCTCGCGCAACGTGGACGTCGGGCAGACGGTGGCGGCCAGCCTCTCCGCCCCGACGCTCTTTGTGATCGCCGACAGCCTCAAGAAGATCCAGGTGCAGGCGAGCGTGGCGGAGGCCGACATCGGAAAGATCGTCACCGGCCAGGACGTCACCTTCACCGTCGACGCCTGGCGCGAGCGCCCGTTCTCGGGGAAGGTCTCCCAGATCCGCCTCTCGCCGACGACGGTCCAGAACGTCGTGACCTACACCGTGCTGATCGACGCCGACAACCCGGAGGAAAAGCTCCTGCCGGGGATGACGGCCAGCGTCGCCTTCCAGGTGGCCCGCCACACGGCGGTCCTGAAGATCCCCAACGCCGCGCTCCGCTTCAGCCCCCCCGCGGAGCTGCTGGGCGACGCCCCCGCGGACGACGCGGCCGGGGAGAAGGAGAAAGGAAAGGGATCGGGCCGGGAGCGCGCTCGCGGCCCGGGGACGGGCGGCGAGCGCGGGCGGGGTACCGCCCGTGTCTGGGTCCCGACGCCCGCCGGCCTGAGGGCCGTCCCCGTCGTCCTC
>CAYUME010000055.1:0-13664 GCA_964445475.1 uncultured Planctomycetia bacterium | reverse complement strand
TGCGTGGTCTGCGGGCCCTCTTCGTTCCGCGTGGTCTGCGTGGTCTGCGGGCCCTGCTTCGTTCCGCGTGGTCTGCGTGGTCTGCGGGCCCAGCTTCATTCCGCGTGGTCTGCGGACCGACCTACGGCGTCCGTACGTCGCCCTCGGCGGGGGCCGTCTTCCGAGCCGCGTTCACGCGCCGGATGGCGGCCAGGACCTCCGGGTCCGCGGGCTGCCTCGCCAGGAGCGCCTCGTAGCACGCCAGTGCGGAGGGGAACAGGCCCCGCTGCTCGTGGAGGAGGCCGAGGGGCTTGAGCAGGACGGGGTCGCGGGGGAAGCGGTCGAGGCCGCGCTCGAGCCAGTCGCAGGCGGCGTCGAGGCGTCCCTCCGCCTCGCGGACCTCGGCGATCCGCCGGTAGGCGTCGCGGGAGACGGAGGGCCGGTCGGCGATCGCCTCCTCGTAGCCCGCCGCCGCCCCCGCGCGGTCGCCCGCCGCCCAGGCGGCGTCGGCCTGCGCGGCGACGATCCCGCCGCGCAGGAACGCGGACTCCCGCTCCGCCCGGGCCATCTCCTCCCGCTCCTCCGGCGCCGGCCTTCTGCACGCCGCCATCGCCAGGAGGGCGGCGACCCCCGCGCCGACGGCCGTGGAATGTCTCATTTCAGGTCCTTCAGCAGCTTGCGCGTCGTCATGATCGCCGCGTTCAGCTTGTTGATCGCCTCCTCCTCGAGGTCGTTGCGCTCCGACGTCTTGTTCTCCACGACGTACTTGTCGAGCAGCGTCGTCCACTGCTCGGCCAGGTCCTGCGCCTGCTTGCAGACCGACTCCACGGAGGCCGTGACCGCCTTCTGTTTTTCCGGCGTCATCGCGTCGCGGCTGTCGGTGTACTCCTTCTGGACCTTGGCGACGGCGTCCAGCACCGCCTTGTACCGCTTCGGGTACTCGACGGTCAGCTGCCGGTCCGTCTCGTCGGCCAGGCGCCGGGCGAGCATGAGGTCCTTCTGGAGGGGATAGAGGTCGCGGTCGTACTCCATCACGCCCTCGCCGGCGTCCTGCCGCAGCTTGAGCATCTCGGCCAGGGTGTCCTCGAGGATCTTCCGTCCCGCGCCGAGGCTCTCGTCGAACTTCGCCTTCGCGTCCGGCGGGACGGCCCCGTTGTTCTGCTGGACGAGGAAGAAGCATTCCGAGACCTTGGTCTGTCCTTCGCGGGCCTTGTCGAGGTGCTTGTTCCAGAGCTGGGCGGCATTGAGGCTGATCCGCTTCGGGCCTTTCGGGCCGCCGAAGATCTTCAAGGCGATCAGCCCGATGAGGATCAGGCAGAGGACCGGGGTGGAGAAGATGAGGAGGAGCCGGATCTTCTTCTCCTTGGCGGACATCTTCTTGACCGGGGCGGTCCGGCGGGCGGCGGCCCCCGTCGCGGAAGGCCGGGTGCCCGTCGCCTTCGGGGGCGTTGGGGAGTCGGCCGGGGGCGACGTCGGGGGGGGCTCCGGGGAGGGCGCCGGCTGTCCGCCGGGTTCGGGGTTCCCGCCGGCCTTCTCGTTCGGGTCGCTCATCGCGGCTCGCCTAAATAGAGGAATAAGACGCCCCTATGAACGGTCGCGACCCCGTACGGGTTCGCGACCGTATCGGGGGCGGGATCCCGGGGGCTCCCGGGCCACTCACCCCGCCGGCTCCTCGGTCTTTTCCACCTTGCCGTCCGCGATCCGGAACGACTCCCCGTCCCGGACGAGATCGACCGGATCCTTCTCGTCGGCGACCTCGCTGGCCGGCTCCTTGCAGGTCGGGCAGGCGTAGTCCGGGCTCGTGTACTCGCGGCCGTCGGCGATGGTGATGTCGCGCCGCGGCAGGCTCGCGCCGCACTTCACGCAGAAGGCGACCATGGCGGAATCTCCGAACAAGGATGTTCGACACGCGGCGCGCCGGCGCTATCGGGGCAGCGACGCCAGCCGCACGACCAGCATCTCGATCGCGACGCGCGGGGACAGGCGGCTCGACTTCATCGCCAGGTCCGCCTCGAGGATCCATCGCCGGGCGCGCGCCAGGGGCCGGCCGTAGAGGGCGCGGAGGCGCCGGAGGATGCGCTCCTCCTCGGCCGGCTTGCGCACATACCAGCGGCGGAGGACCTCGCCGCGCGGCGCGCCGGCGGCCAGCGCCTCGCACGTCCGGGCGACCTCGCGATACTGCCAGGCGATGGCCCCCAGGAGCTTCGGGCCGAACTCGTCGGGCCGCCCCGACCGGGCGCGGAGGCGCCCGAGCTCCTCCACGGCCCGCTTCGACTCCCCCAGGACGCAGGCCCGCGTCATGTGGAAGGTGTTGCCGGGGCGCGTCCCCTGCACGATCGCCTCGACGTCCTCCCGCGTCACCTCCGCCCGCGACCCCGCGTGCAGCGCCAGCGTCTCCACCGCCTCGGCCAGCAGCCCCCGGTCGGAGCCGAGCCGGTCCAGGAGGACCCGGATCGCGTCGGGCCCGACCCGCTTGCGGCGGGCGGCGAAGAGCGAGGCGACCAGGCCGGGCGCCTGCTGCTCCCGCTCCGTCTCTTTCGGCGCGTCGAAGCCCCGGACGACCGCGCCCTCCGGGGCCGCCAGCCCCGCCAGCGGCCAGCGCGGCAGGGCCAGGACGAAGACGGCGTCGGGCGACGGCGCCTTGAAGTAGTCCTTGAGGAAGTCCTTGTGCCGGACGGCCCACGAGCCGCCGTCGGCCTTCGCGCCGGCCGGCTCGTCCCGTTCCGCGGCCCCGCCGGTCTTCGCGCCGGCCGGCGCGGCGCCGCCGCCCCGCCCGTCGCGCAGGACCACCAGCTTCCCGCCGCCGCCGAGGAAGGACGTGTAGAGCTCCTCGTGGAGCTTCGCGGGATCGGCGTCGGGGCCGAACCGGACCGGGGGGCCGTGCGTCGGCCGCAGGGACGCGACCATCCGGCGGACGGCCTCGTCCACGGCATCCGCGTCGGACCCGTGGAAGAGGCAGACGCGGGGAGGCGTCCCCGTTTTGGCAGCCGGTCCCGTCGCCGCGGTCATCGGGTCAAGTATAGTCCGGCGCGCGCCCGATGCAATATAAAGCGAGACGCGGGGCCGCCCGCGCCGCGGGATCCGCCTCGCGCTCCGGTCCCGTGAATCCAGTTGTGCGGCGGGCGGCTGCCGGCGATAATGGCGGGACGCCTTTCGAACGGGTCACCTGGGACCGGGATGAAAAGCACCGTCTATCGCGAGAAGGCCCTCCTCGTCGGCATCCTCCTGGACGACGGCGCCCCGGGCGCGTCCGCCCCCGACCTCCCGCCCCCCCCGACGCGGCGGGACGATCCCCCGGCTCCCCGGCGGCACGACCCGCTCGAGGAGCTCGAGCAGCTCGCCACCACCGCCGGCGCCGACATCCGCGGCCGGATCCTCCAGAACCGCCACCGCCCCGACCCCGCCACCTACGTCGGCTCCGGCAAGGCGCGGGAGATCGCGCAGCAGGCCGAGGCCCTCGCGTGCGACCTCGTCATCTTCGACAACGAGCTCACCGCCGGCCAGGTCCGCAACCTCGAGAAGACGGTCGGGAGGAAGGTCATCGACCGGACCGAGGTCATTCTCGACATCTTCGCCACCCACGCGCGGTCGAACCAGGCCAAGCTCCAGGTCGAGCTGGCCCAGCTCGAGTACGCGCTGCCGCGCCTCCGGAACCTCTGGAAGCACCTCGGCCAGGTCGTGGCCGGCCACGGCTCGCTGATGGGCGGGATCGGGACGCGCGGGCCGGGGGAGCAGCAGATCGAGGTCGACCGGCGCCTCGCGCGCCGGCGCGTCACGGACCTGAAGCGGGAGATCGCGCGGATCGAGGCGCGCAAGCGCCGCGAGGTCTCCGCCCGCGCCGCCAACTACACCGTCGCCCTCGTCGGCTACACCAACGCCGGCAAGTCCACCCTCCTCAACGCCCTCACCGGCGCCGGCGTCCTCGTCGAGGACAAGCTCTTCTCGACGCTCGACACGAAGACGCGCGCGTGGACGCTCCCGAACCGGCAGAAGGTCCTCCTGTCCGACACCGTCGGCTTCATCCGGAGCCTCCCCCACCACCTCGTCGCCTCCTTCCACGCCACGCTCGAGGAGGTGCGGGAGGCGGACCTGCTGCTGCACGTCGTGGACGCGAGCCACCCGGAGGCGGGGGAGCAGATTGCCGCCGTCCGGACGGTGCTCGACGCGCTCGGCTGCGCGGGACTGCAGACGATCGGCGTGCTGAACAAGGCGGACCGGGTGAGGGACCGGCTGGCGCTGCGGCTGCTGGAGCGCCACTTCCCGGCGTCGGTGGCCTGCTCGGCGCGGACGGGGGCGGACCTCGACGCGCTGGCCGCCGCGGTGGAGCAGGCGATCGCGGCCCGGTTCGTCGAGATGAAGCTGGCGATCCCCGCCGGGGACGGGAAGACGCTGGCCAGCCTCTCCCGATTCGGCCAGATCCTCGAGCGGAGCTATGACGACGGCACCGCCCGGCTTCGCGCCCGCGTCCCCGTCCGCGAGGCAGGGAAATTCGCGCGGTTCAAGGTCTGAGGGGAGAGGGGGACCGCCACGGCAGCCAGATGGAAGGGATTTCGCTATCCCTTCTATTATCTATCATATGTTTGGAGATGACCGTCGACACGTGGCGAACCGGGCGGTGCTTACCCGCCCCCGCCGCCCGCCAGGGCCGCCAGCGGATCGCGTCCCAGCACCCAGACGTAGGCGAGGCTGCCGAGGACGGCGTGGGAGAGGGAGACGGCGAGCAGGTTGGGGATGCGGCCATAGAGCCACGCCCAGAGCGCGCCCGCCCCGAGCGTCAGCCCTGCCAGCGGCCAGTCCGGCGCGTGCACCGCCGAGAACAGGGCCGCGATCCCCGCGACCTTCAGCGCGTCGGGCGCACGCAGCGCGTCGAGCACCTCCCGCAGGACCACCTGGAAGCAGAACTGCTGCGCGAAGGCCCATGCGGGGTAGAGGGCGAGGAGGACGAGAAGGGATCGGCCGCGGAGCGGCCGGCCCGCCCCGGTCGCGAAGGCCAGCATCCCCAGGCCGAGCGCCAGCGTCAGCCCCCCGTACCGTTCCAGCGCCGCCCCCGCGTTGTCCTTCCGGATCCCCCACCGCCGCCAGCGGCTCTCTCCTGCCGGCGTCGGGCAGACCGACAGGTACAGCAGGACGCCCGCGACCGCCGGGCCCAGGATCCAGGCCTTGGAAAAGCCGGCCGCCTCCTGCGCCACGTTCGCGGCGCCCAGCGCGAGAAAGACCGCCAGCGCGACGGATGGCAGGAGACGCGGGGAGGGCCGCGGGGCCGGGGGGGAAGGGGCCTCTTCCATGCAGCATCCTCCCGCGGAATGCAACAGACGGCGCGGCGGTCGTCTGCCGCGCCGTCTGTTGCACAGCGAGCCAGGCAGGGAGGCGCGACGCGAATCCCTGCTTGGCTCGCGTCACTTCGAGAGCACGACCCGGATCGCGTCGTCGAACTGCACCACCACGTCCGTCCGCGCGTCCCCGTTCAGATCCAGGACCCGGACCGACTCGGGCCGGCCCTTGAGCGCGAATCGGAAGAAGTCGTCGGGGCTGAATCCCCAGTCCGAGCCGATGATCCCGTACATCGGCCGCCCGGCGTGGGCGGTCAGCTCACCCCGCCCGGAGATCTCGACGTAATCGACCCGCCCGTCGCCGTCGACGTCTCCGCGGATGTAGGCGAGCGGCCAGGTGGCGTTCTGGTCTTTCATGCGCTCCGTCGGGATGGCCACCGTGCGGCTCCACGTCGCGGAAGGGTCGAACCGGCCGCGCCGGGGATCGAACAGGTGAAGGTAATAATGGACGGAGATCTCGCGCAGGACGCCGAGCTGGATGATCTTGCCCCACGTCTCCGTGGTCACCTGAGAGAGCAGCACGTCGGGATGGCCGTCGCCGTTGGCGTCGCCGAACTCGGGATCCTGCGTGCTGAACCCCTGGAGCCGGATCTGCTGGTCGGGCTCGTGGAGGGCGTAGTAGCGCCGCGGGTGCGGGGCGCCCGCCGCCGGGGGGCGGGCCATGAAGAAGTAGAAGACGGACTCGATGCTCCCGAAGTCGCCGAGGTTCCCGTACCGCTTGGTCACCACCAGGTCGGCTCGCCCGTCCCGGTTGACGTCGGCCAGCTGGGCGAGGGAGATCTCGAGCCGGTCCTTACGGGCGAACTCGCGGAGGACGGGGACCTGCATCGCTTCGGACGGGGCGTCGGGGAAACGCCCGTCGGCCCCCTGGAGGAAATAGAGGAGGCGGTCGCCCTGGATGAAGAGGATGTCGCGGCGCCCGTCGCCGTCGATGTCGGCGACGGCGGGCAGGGCGCAGGCGGAAGAGACCGTGAGGGCGGGGGCGCCGTGACCGGCGCCGAGCGTCGCCGCCAGGTCTGTGGAGGGGACGTGCTCGGGAATCACCGGCAGGTCGACCAGCGCCCCGAACCGCCGGGCCGGCGCCTGGAGGTAGAGGCGCACCCCCTGGTCGGTCGGGACGAACAGGTCGTCCAGCCCGTTCCCGTCCGCGTCCACGCGGCCGGCCCAGTGGGCGACGTCCGCCGCCGCCGGCGTCCCGAAGAAGGTGGGCAGATGGACGAGCTTGCGGGGCCGGGACCGGTAGCCTTCCCCGTCGCGCTCGTAGACGTACGCCCCGTCCGGGGCGAGAAATCCGATCTCCACCCCCGCGGCCCCGGTGAAGTCGCCCAGGAAGAGAGCTCCGGCGTGGGGGTCGAGCGCCCAGGTCTGGGCCGGCCGGTCCGGGAATCCGCCGGCCCCCTGGGGGTAGACGGACAGGCACCGGACGGGCGGCTCCGCGTCGCGCATCGCGTGGGCGACGACCAGGTCGTGGAGGCCGTCGCCGTCGAGGTCGACGGCGTAGGAGACGAGGTGGCGGCCGGGGAGGGCGAGGGAGAAGGATCGGATGCGCCCCTGGCCGGCCTGGGCGGACGCGGGGGAAGGCGCGAGCAGGGAAAGGATCAGGACGGTCGCCGCGGCACCGCCGGGGCGGCCGGGCCGGCCGGCGGAGGCGGGGGCACTCGTCATCACCAGACCTCGATCTCGTCGGAGAGCTTCTGGACCCGGTCGAGGTCGAATCCCGGGAAACGGGACTTGTAGGCGTCCACGCGGCTGCGGGCCTCGTCCTTTCGCCCGTTCTTCAGCAGGTCGTACACCTCGCTCCGCAGGCGCTCGAAATCCGCCTTGGTCGGCGGCTGGACGACCGGCTGCGGGACGTTCGGGCGGCTGCCGCCCGGGCCGGGGGAGGGGGGGGCCGTCTTATTCCGGCCGCCGAAGGCCCGCGCGAGGAGCTGGAGGAGGACCACCGCCCCGGCGCCGAGGACGACGAACAGGACGGAGTTGGACTTCGCGGGGGCGCGCCCCGCGGCTCCGTACCCCCCCGGGCTGCGCCCGAGGGCGGGGGAGCGAATCGGGGCGGTGGTCTGGTGGCGCCCGACGAGTCCCGTGCCGCCCCGCCCGGTCGTCATCGTCGGGAGGGGCGCCCGCACGGCCCGCCGCAGCGCGGAAGAGCCGGTGGGGGCTTCTCCGGACGACATCGCCGGAGGAGCGGTTGCGGGGGCGGGCATCTCGGGGGCGACCAGCGGCTTGCAGTTGGGGCAGTAGTTCTGGTTGTTGAGCGCGATCGCCTCGCCGCTTTCGAATTCTTCCGGAAGGATCCGGGCTCCGCAATTGGCGCAGTAGAAGATTTCACGCCCCATGCTACGGCGCCGTCCAATGCGGCCTGCGCGAAAAGCGGATGGTCAGAATATCTCTGCCGGGAAGGCTTTGCAAGGAAAAATCTTGACACCCCGGCGAGATGGCCTCTACAATCGCTTCGCTCAGGAGTCTGCGGTTCCGGAGGGCGTTCCTGTTTCACGATTCCTTGCGGACGAAAGCGGTATGCGCATGCGGATAACCCGTCTCGCGGCGCTCGCGTCGGCCCTTTGCGCCATCCCCGTCGCGGCCCAATCGCCCGCCACGCCGGCCGCCGGCGCTGCCGAGGCCCCCTCCCGGGCCCCGACGACCGAGTCCTGGTTCAAGATCATGCACCAGACCCGGCACATAGGGCATGCACGGCTGCTCGTCAGCCGCGTCTCCGGGCAGGGCGTTCCGGCCGTGCACCTCCTGCTCGAGGCCAGCCACCTGCATCCCGAGACCGGGTTGCCCTCCAGCACGCGGGTCGACGCCCTTCTTCAGACCACCGACCTGTCGATCCTGGACTACCAGTTCGCCGCCGACGTGACGCTGCCGTCGCCCCTCGGGCGGCTGGAGCTGTTCGTCACTTGCCAGCGCAAGGAGCGCGGGAAGTGGACGTTCGTCCACCAGGGGCCGTCGGGCCGGTTCTCGCCGGAGGAGATCGCCAGCGACGTGCCCCTCACCATCGAGGAGGCCTTCTTCTTCCTCGTCGCCAGCCGGGAGGATCTGCGGCGCAACGGCGGGCCGCTCCGCGCCCGCGTCTTCAACCCGATCCAGTTCGACAAGTCCCAGCTCGATATCGATCTCGAGGTGCTGCCCCCCGAGAAGCGCCCGTACGTGGGACAGGACCTCCTGGTCAGCCCCTACCGCTGGAAGCGGCCCGGGCTGATGCCGCAGAGCACCCTGACGGTGACGGAGTACGTGAGCGAGGCGGGCGTCCTGCAGGAGTCCGCGCAGCTCCTGTCCGGCGACGTCGTTCCGCTCGTCCTGATCCGCACGGCCACGGAGGAGGAGTCGCTCCCCGAGGGCCGGCGGCTGGTGAAGCGGCGCGGGCGCCGGGATCCGTTCGACGTCGCGAAGGTCCTCACGCCGAAGGAGGCCGCGACCGCCTCGACGAAGCCCAGGGGGACGCCGGACCCGGCGCCGGCGCAGACCCCCGCCGAGGCGCTGGCCAAGGCCCTGGCCGAGGCCAACCGGCTCGTCACCGCGGCCGAAGGGCAGCACCGGGAGTACGGAAAGCTGGCCGAGGAGAAGATCAAGGGGCTCTACAACCAGTTCCTCGACATTGTCCTCAAGCTGGCCAAGAACGAGGCGATGCCCGACGCGCAGCGCGTCGACCTCGAGCAGATGCGCACGCGCTTCGAGCAGATCTATCCGGGCGCGCTGGCCATCATCGAACAGGGCAAGAAGATGCTCGTCGAGGCCCGCCAGGCCCTCGAGAGCATGTCCCGCCTCCCCGTGAGCCAGCAGAGCTACGAGGCGATCGACAAGAGGCTCAAGGACATCAAGGACCTGGAGGCGAGCCGGGAGCTGAGCGCGTCCCGCAACTCCCCGTACGTGACCACCTTCCGGAACGAGATCCTGAAGCCCGTCGAGACGCTGGAAAAGCGCATGGTCGCGCGCCAGCAGTTCCAGAAGATTAAGATCGAGATCACGGGCATCATCTACCACCTCGTGGAGACCCCGTGGCCGGTCGCGGCCGGGGCGCGCGTGCTCGGCCAGGACCTTCGCGTCACCGGCGCGATCCCCCTCTTCGCGTCGCGGTCGGGCGCCATCGTCAACGGCGCGCCGCTCCTGGAAGGGGACATCCTCGATCTGAAGGGCGTCCCCGCGCCGGATCTCAAGCCCGAGGACGGCGTGCTGGTGCTGAGGATCCGGACGGACGAGGTCGTCTTCCGCTACAAGGACGAGGAGATCCCGATCCCGATCAAGGAGCCCCTGCAGGAGCCGTCGAAGCTGCAGGGGACGGAGAAGAAATAGCGTCCACCGCGTGGTCGCCGCACCCCCGGCCCCGGACGGCCGGCGGTCCGGGCGGCGCGATTTTTTAGGGAGCTTCCAATGCGGCGCACGAGGCTGATCACCCCCGTCGTCCCGGTCCTGCTCGGCGCCCTGGCGCCGTTCGCGCCGGCCCAGACGGTCGCACCCGCCGAAGGTGCCGGCGCGCCGAAGGTGCAGGCCCCGACCCCGGAGGCCCTCCGGACGGCCAAGGAGGCGGTCGCCCCGCAGGAGGCGATGGCCGGCATCGTGCCGCTCGTCAGCATCCGGCGCACCGACGCGCCGCTGACCGAGGTGCTCAAGGAGCTCCAGGACCAGACCGGCATCAACTTCGTGGCCACGCCGGAGGTGACCAGCGACATCCGCGTCAAGGACGTCAACCTGGAGAAGCTTCCCTGGCGCGACGCCCTCCGGGCCCTCCTCCTGCAGACGGAGGCGATCATCGAGGAGGAGACGCCGCGGATGGTCCGGATCGGCCGCCCGCCGCGCGTCACGATGGAGTTCCGCAACGCCCCGGTCGCCAGCGTCGTCGACATGATCGGGAAGGTCAGCGGCGCCAACATCATCATCTCCAGCCAGGTCTCGGGGAACATCACCGTCCGCCTCACCAACATCCCCTGGAACGCCGCGCTGGACAGCATCGTCAAGACCGCCGGGTTCACCACGGTGCGCGAGGACGACAAGATCATCCGCGTCGTCGACCCGAAACAGCTCCAGGCCCAGCTGGAGACGAAGTACTTCCAGCTGAAGTACCTCCGGCCGCCCCCCAAGTATTCCGGCACCATCAAGTCGCCGTACGCCCGCGACGCCGCGGCGGCGGGTGGCGGCGCGGCGCCCGCGGCCGCCTCCGGCGCCAGCGGCCTCTCCCCCGACCTCGTCGGGTTCACCCTCCTCAACATCGTCCGCAACATGCTCTCGAAGGACGCGGCCGCGAAGGACATCGGCTCCCTCGACTACGACAAGGACACCAGCACCCTCATCGTCACCGACACCAAGCCGACCCTCGACAAGGTCACCGAGCTCATCAAGCTCCTCGACGTCGAGCCCCTCCAGGTCCTCATCGACGTCAACTTCGTCTCGACGCGCAACGAGGACCTGATGACCCTCGGGACGAACTTCGCCCTCGGGTCCGACGAGGGGATGACCTTCACGACGCAGGCCCTCCCGCCGGCCACCGTCGCCGGCCTCGGGACGACGGAAGTCAGCCGCGGCGTCCGGCCCTTCACCGTGGGCGACGTCACCGCCCCCGCCGCCGAGGGCGGCGCCGGCAAGGTGACCAGCCTGCCCTTCGGCCTCGGCCACGAGCGGCCCGTCTCCGAGCAGCTCTTCCTGACGAAGTACGACTTCATCACCTCGCTGCGCATCTTCAAGAAGGACCAGTTCTCCAAGGTCATCCAGCGCCCCACCCTGGCCGCCATCAACAACCAGGAGGCCACGATCTTCCTCGGCGAGGAGATCCACTACGCGGAGACCAAGGCCGTCGCCACCCAGTCGGGCGGCACCTCCTTCGAGATCTCCGAGGCCCAGAAGTCGCCCGTCAAGGTCGGCTTCCAGCTCCTCATCATCCCGAACATCATCCCCGACTCCGAGAAGATCATCCTCACCGTGATCCCCCAGAACGAGACCCTCTCCGGCAACGTGAGCACCGCCGGCGGCAAGATCAAGGGCTTCGAGCGCTTCCAGATCGCCGGCCTCGGCGTCGGCGGCTCCACCCTCACCATCGACCTGCCCCGCATCCGCTCCGCCACCGTCGTCACCCGCATGCTCCTCGAGAGCGGCCAGACGACCGTCATCGGCGGCCTCGTCCAGGACGACGTCGGCAAGACCGTCACCAAGATCCCCCTCTTGGGCGACATCCCGATCCTCGGCTACCTCTTCAAGCAGGAGTCGACCACCGAGGTGAAGGACCACCTCTTCATCTTCATCACCCCGCGCATCATCCGCTCCGCCAGCGACACCCGGGCCGCCCTCGACGAGCAGCTCCAGGGGCGCACCGAGGTCGAGTCGCGCGCCCTGAAGGCCCTCAAGAAGGGCGACGCGGCCGCCGGCGCGGCCATCGACCGCCAGCTCGATGAGCGCCGCCGCCGCGAGGAGGAGGAGTTCAAGAAGCTCGAGATGGAGGCGCCCGCGGGCAACGACGCCGGCGACGCGAAGGCGGCCGAGGAGTTCAAGAAGCTCGAAGCGAAGCCGGAATGAGACCGCTGCCCCCCGCCGGGGGCGCCGGACGAGATACGGAGTCGAAAGGGAGGGGGGCCTTCCGGACCGGCCCCGACGCGGCGCGCGTGTCCTCCGGGACGGAACCCGGGGGGCGCGGCGCGCCGGGCGTCTCCCTTTCGCGGCCCCGGGCGTCGCGCGGGATCACGGGGACCCGCCGCGCGCCCGGCGAGGCCCGAGATTTCCCTTCCGCGGGAGCTCCCCCCTCCCCCGTGGCGCACGCGCCGCCGCGCCGTGCCGTGCGCCCCCGCCGGCCGCCTTGGAACCCGGCCCGGCACACGACCCACGCGGCATGCGTGTTGGTAGCGTTTCGGCGGGGCGTTTTCCGCTTCCCCCGCGCCCCGCCGAAACGCTATGGACAACCTCTTCGGCTACCGGCTCCGCTTTGCGAAGGAGGGGCCCGCCCGGTTCCTCTCGCACCACGACCTCCTCCGCGCCCTCGAGCGCGCCCTGCGGCGCTCCAGCCTCCCCCTCCGCATGACCGAGGGGTTCAACCCGCATCCGCGCCTCTCCCTCCCCACCGCCCTGGGGATCGGCGTGGAGTCGCGCGCGGAGATCGCCGAGATCGAGCTCGACCAGTGGATCTCCCCCCGCGAGGTCCAGCGCCGCCTCGGTCCCGAGTTCCCCGCCAGCGTCCTCCTCGCCTCGGTCGAGCTGATCTCCCGGCGCGATCGCGCCCGCATCGCCGGCGTCACCTACGAAATGACCCTCCCCGCCGACCGGCTCCCCGGCCCCGACGCCCTCGCCGCCCTCCTCGCCCGCCGCGAGATCCCCGTCGAGCGCCGCACCGACAAGTGGTGCAAGGTCGTCGACGTCCGGAAGTACCTCGTCGAGCTGGCGGTCGCCGACGGCCGCCTCCGCGTCCGCATCCGGGTCACCGACACGGGCACCGCGCGCCCCGAGGAGATCCTCCAGGTCCTCGGCATCCCGGTGACCCCCGACGTGCGGATCGTGAAAACGGAAACGGAGCTGGTGCGCCGGTAGGCATCCCGGCGCCCGGCTCCATGAAGATCGGAGCCATGATGAACGATCCGTCTCTTCCTCCTCCCGCCTCCCCCAACCCGCACAAGCGCCGGAGACGCCGCCGGGGCGGACGCGGGCGGAACCGCGGCACGCCGCAGCAGCAGACGCCTCCGGGGATCGGGACGCCCGTCCCCCCGCCCCCCGGCCCGGCCGCGCAGCCGGTGACGCCGCCGTCCTCCCCGGCCCCGCGCATGCCGTCCGGCCCGATGCCGGGGTCCCGCGCGCCGGCCTCGCCGGGAAGCCCTCCCGGTCCGGGCGTCGACGGCCCGCACCGGCGCAAGCGCCGTCGCCGCGGCCGGCGCGGCCGCCACCACAACCCGAACGCCCCCGCGATACCCGGCGGGACCGCACCCGCCGCGACCCCCGCGGGCGGAATGACACCGGGCGAGCCCCGCTCGCCCCTTGACGCTCCACGCTTCACGCACAATCCCCCCTCCGCCTCCGCGCCCCCTGGCACGTCCCTCCTGTCGCCGCCGATCCCGACGTCGCCGTGGACCCCGTCGGAAAGGCCGGCCGGGAGGCCGGCGCCCGTTCCGGCTGCGCCCCCGCCGCAGCAGGGACAGCCGGCCGCCGCGGAAGGCGACGGGGCCGGAAACAGATCGGGCGGCAGGGGTTGCCTGCCGCCCGAGTGTCGAGTCAGAGAACGGAGGGTCAGTCCGCGTCGATAACGGTCTGAGCGACGAGGTCACCGACTTCGGTGGTGCTCATGCCCATGCGCCCGGCAGACTGGGACTTCATCTTCGGGGTGGTGGCGAGGACGGCATTCTCGACCCGGTTGCCGGCGTCCACGAGCTTGTCGTTCCCGGTGTT
>CAYUME010000054.1:5980-13737 GCA_964445475.1 uncultured Planctomycetia bacterium | reverse complement strand
CGACCGAGATGCCGAAGTGCCGCTCGTTGACCTCCAGGTAGGGGCGGATCAGCTCCCAGTCCGCGTCGGCCAGGGTGACGAACTCGCCCCCGTTCAGCTGGTCGGGCACGAGCCGCCGGTGCGGATCGCGGACGAAGATGGCCCCGCCGGACGCCAGCGAGAAGAGGTTGGAGCCGGGGTAGGGGCTCTCCTGCTCGCGGACGCGGCCCGCCCCGTCGAACTCGATCCCGTTGAGGATCACGAAGCCGCCGCCCCGGTGCGGGTCGCCGGCCATGAAGGACTCGGCCAGGAAGTCGAGGCAGGTGCCGTTGATGACGACCCGCGGCCGGCCGGCCGCGTTGATGAGGGGCCGCCCCGCGGCGTTGCCCTGGATGTAGACCTCGCCCCCCTTGGCGCCGTACATGAAGGTCTGCCCGACGTCGCCGTGGACCACGAGCCGGCCCCGCTTCAGGATCTGCCCGAGCTGGTCCTGGGCGTTCCCGTGCACGTGGATCTCCAGGCCGTCGATCCCGGAGGCCAGGTAGTCCCCCGAGCTCCCGAAGACGTCGAACCGGACGCCGTCGGTGTCCGGCCCGAGGCCGCACCCCGTGAAGCGCTGGCCCTTCAGGCCGTAAACGATGAAGCGCCGCCAGCCGAGCCGGTAGGCCTCCACCGCCAGCCGGGAATCGCAGTCGTTTCCCTCCGGCTGGAAATCCCGCGCGAAGAGGACCAGCGTCGTCTCCCCCGCCTCCGGCGGCCGCAGGGCGGCGCGAGACGCCCAGTCGATGCGGCGGGCGTGGGCGGGTCCCCGGCCGGCGATCGAAGGGACCGCGGCGAGGATCGCGTCGATCCCCTCGCGGACGGCCTGGAGGACGAGGCTCCGCTTCAGGCGGCCGCAGGGGTAGCGCCGGTCGTTGAGAAGGCAGAGCAGGGCGAGGGCGGCGTCGAAGCGGCTCCCGTCGCGCGCGGCGACCCGGCCGACCGCGCCGACGACCTCCCGGAGCCGCGCCTCGTCCCACGCGGGGATCGCGGCGGAGAAGCGGGCGAAGAGATCCTCCGGGCGGCCGTCCGCGACGGCCCGCTCGAGGGCCTCGACCGGCGCCGCCGCGTCCGCCGGGGGAGGGGCGTCCGGCGGGGAGGACTCCAGCACGACCGGCTTCCCGAACTTGTCGGCGCAGGCGACCGAGCCCGCGCGGCCGTTCCGCCCCACGGAGAAGACGAAGGCCCCGCCGTCCGTGTGGCTGCCGCCGCGGGCGTTCCAGTAGCGGTCGGCGACCGGCCGGAACCGGGGGTCCTCCTCCGACAGGGACTGGAGCGTCGCGTCGATCGCCTGCTTCTCGGAGGCGACCAGGCCGATGGAGACCTCGCCCTCCTGGAGGGCGAAGACCTGCGGCCGGAGCATCGACGTGTCCGTGATGCCGAGAAGCTCGTACCGGTCGCGGTCCGGGTCGGTCCGCGCGATGATGAAGAACCACGGCCCGTCGGGGGAGCCGGAAAGGTGAAGCGACTGGATGGCGCGGTAGACCTTCTTCTTCCCGGCCGGCAGGCGCTCGAAGTCGAGCTCCGTGGTGGGGGCGAGCGCCTCGATCAGGTACTCGGTCGGATACCGGAAGACGCGGTGCCAGAGGTCGACCAGAAGCACCGCGACCTCCGTGTCGGTCAGGAAGAGGGGCGCGATGTGGTGCTGCCGGAGGTACCCGGTGATGCTGTGGTAGTTGGCGAAGTCGCCGTTGTGGACCAGCGCCTCGTTCACCCCGATGAAGGGATGCGAGCCGGCCGGGTGCCAGACCCGCCCCTTGGTGGGGTACCGCTGGTGGGCGATCCAGACCTTGGCCTTGAAGTCCTCCAGCCCGTAATACTGCACGACCTGCTCCGCGTACCCCACGATCTTGAAGATCACCAGGTCCCGGGCGTGGGAGAGGACGAAGGCCTGCTTCGCGCCCATCGCGGCGTAGAAAGTCTTGTTGAGCCGGAAGCTGGTCTGGAACAGGAACTCGTCCTCGATCGACCGGGGCGGGGCGCCCGCGAGGCCGTGCTCCGCGGCGAAGCGGGCGAGCGGCGTCTCCCGGGCGCGGACGAAGTAGCGGACGATGTCCGGCGGTCGGACGTCCAGCCCGAGGTCGCGGTGGTCGACGGCGGGGACAAGCCGCTCGCGGTGCCGGATCGCCAGGTAGGGGGCGATGAACTCCGCCTCCAGCCGGCCCTCCGCCCGCGGGTCCAGCAGGGCGACCTGGAGGATGTAGTCCTCGCGCAGCGTCGCCGCGTCCACGCCCAGCTGCTCCGGAAGGAGGCAGGCCGCGGCGATGCCCCCGCCCTTGCCGTTGCCCCGGTTGTGCATCTGGATGGAGGGCTCGAAGATGTGGCGCCCGCGGACGGGCACGCCCGCGGCAAAGCCGACGACGCCGCAGCCCCCCTCCTGGACGGCATGCTCCGCCGGCGGCGGCACGTCCGCCATCAGCCCCTTCCGCGAGTCCACGAGTCGGCGTCCCAGGTCGTGCATGGCATCACGCGTCCTGATGGGGGCGGGGGGCGGTCGCGAGACGCGCCGCACCCCAGTCCGTCAGATACGACCCCGTCCCCGGGCCGCCCTTCGAGGTCCGGGCATGCCGGAGACGGCTCACGGTGTTGTCGTAGTCGAGGTGGAGCAGCAGGTCGTGGCGCCCCACCAGGTCCCGCACGCGCCGAAGCCCGAGCCGCCAGAGGATCGTCTGGAGCTGGACCGACCAGGCGTGGAAGAGGTTGTAGAGCCGCTGGGTGGACCATTCGAGGTCCATCTGGCGGGCGAGCGCGTCGTCCGTGGTGGCGATGCCCCGCGGGCAGCCCCGCCCACTCTCGCAGGCGCCGCACCGGACGCACTCGAGGGCCACCAGCTCGGCCGTCCCGATCACGACGCCGTCCGCCCCGAGGGCGATCGCCTTGGCCACGTCCCAGGCCGTGCGCAGCCCGCCGGAGGCGATGAGGGTCACCTGGTCGCGGATCCCCTCGGCCCGCAGGAACTGGTGAACCTTCGGGATGGCGTATTCGATCGGCATGGCGATGTTCTTCTTGGCGATGTCGGGCGCGGCGCCCGTGCCGCCGTAGCTGCCGTCGAGATGGATGATATGGGCGCCCGCGTAGAAGCTGCCGACCGCGACCATGTCCACGTCCGTCGGCGTCGAGACCTTCACGGAGACCAGGGCGCGGGGGTTGACCGCCTTGATCCAGTCCACGTGCTTCTTGTGGTCCTCGACGGAGTAGACGGAGTGGAAGGGGAAGGGCGAGAAGAGCGCGCTGCCCTCGACCGCCTCCCGCATCTTCGCCACGGCCGGCGTCACCTTGTCGCCGAGCAGGTGCCCGCCCAAGCCGGGCTTGGCGCCCTGCGCGTACTTGAACTCCACGATGGGCGCCCGCTGGATCGTCTCCTCCCGGACCCCGAAGAGGCCCGTGGCGACCTGCGTGATCATGTGGTCGGCGTACGGCTTCAGGACGTCGGGATACCCTCCCTCCCCCGTGCAGGAGAAGGACTGGAAGGCCTGGTAGGCCCGGGCCTTGGCCAGCATCGTGCTGAGGCTGACAGACCCGAAGCTCATGCCGCCGCCGTAGACGGGGAATCCGATCGTCACCTCGGGCCGGCCGTCGCCGCGGCGGTTGAGCGGGATCCGGAGGTCGACGTCCTCCCGCCTGAATCCCGGATCGGGCGGCCGGTCGGGGAACGCGAAGGCCATGCGGTCGAACCCGCCGCCGGAGGCCCCGATCCGCGACTCGCCGTCGCCGGTCGCCGGGAATCCCGTTTCCGCCTGGGCCCAGGTGCTGACGAGGAGGTCCGGCGTCCAGCGGGGGTCGCCGAAGGCGTCCCACGCGGGGTCGGGACCGACCCGGAGGGCCCGGGTGGGACAGCGGACGACGCAGAACGCGCCCCGGTCCTTGCAGTGCTGCGGACCGCGGCACCGGTAGGCCTTCGGGGCGAGCATCTTCGACCCCGCCTTGCGGTGAACGCCGTAGGCGCAGACCTTCGCGCAGCGGCCGCAGGCGATGCAGGCGGACGTGCGGACGACCTGGTACCGGCCCAACCGGTTGCGGTAGCGGGACGGGCAGAGGGAGACCAGGCGCCGCGCCGGGGGATAGCCGACCGCCCCGCCCGGGGAGGCCGCCGGGTCGAGATCGGCGGGCGGCGGCGGGACCGGGGCAGGCGGCCCGGACAGCCGGCGGCCGAAGAGGGGGGCGAAATTCTCCTGCTCGAGGTCCTCGAAGAACATGGCCCGGCCCAGCTCGCCGCGCAACCGGCGCACCTCCCGAAGCCCCATGGCACCCAGGACCTCGAGCAACTGGGAATGCCACGACCCCATCAGGTTGACGATGCGCTGGGCACCCCAGGCGACGGGGGCCTGGTCGATCTGAGACGGACAGGCCTTCCGGATCTCGCAGTCCGGGCAGAGGCGGCAGCCCAGGGCGACAAGAAGGGCCGCATCCACGCCGACCCCATCCGCCCCGCAGAGAATGACCTTGGCCACGTGCTCGGCCATGGCGATCCCGCCGGAGGCGAGCATCGTCACGCGCTGCCGGGAGCCCTCGCCGATGAGCCGCTCGTGGACCTCCCGGATCAGCTTCGTCACGAAATCGCGCTTCCGGGCCCCGAGACCCCGCGCCCGGTGGCTGGCCTGGAAATGCAGGATCTCCCCGACCGTCCCGGCGAGGCGCGAGGCACGCGCGGCCGCGTGCTCGTCCAGAGGAATCCGGACGGAGACAAGGAGGCCGGGGTGCTCGGACTTCAGCCGCTCGATCGTCCGGAGGACGTCGTCGGCGTAGTACAGCTCGACGGCCGGCACGCCCGGAAGGCCGTCCAGGGAGGCGGGCACGGGATCCAGCCGCACGAGGAGCCGGGACCGGTCGCCGGCCGTCGCCCCCGCCGCCTCGTCGACCGTGGCGACGGCCAGGGTCTTCAGCATGCCGGCGGCCTGCAGCACGGCCTGCCGGGCGGAACCGGCGAGGAATCCGCACGACGGGAGGCCCAGCACCAGGGGCAGGGGGATCTCCAAAGCGGGGGGCATCTTCGTCAGCAGGGCGCCGTCCGCGTCGAACTCCAGGTGGGCGGGCCGTCGACCCAGCTCGATGACGGTGCTGATGGTCTCGCGCCCGTGGATGCCGTCCCGCGTCGGGCGCACGATCTCGGACATGTCCGTCCACATCGCGTCGAAGCCGGGCCCCGTGAAGGGGCCCCGGTAGCCGGCACCCGAGACGGGGATCTTGCCCGTCTCCGCCTGCTTCCAGAGGCTCACGATCTGCTCCGGCCTCCAGTGGTCGTCCCCCATCCGGTCGTACTGGGGGTTGCGCGCGCGCGACAGGATCCGCTTCTTGCATTCCTGGACGCAGCGCATGCAGCCGATGCAGAGGACGTCCGCCGTGTCGACCGCGTGCCGGGGGTCGAACCGGCGCTTCTGGTAGACGTCGTAGACGCACGACTCGCGCTTGACGCAGTGGAGGCAGCCGAGGCATCCCTCGATCTCGAAGGCGCTCCATCGCGACACGGGGGGCACCCGGGGCGGGGCGGTCGCAACCTTGACGTGATATCGGGCCGGCATGCGCTCTCTCCACAAGCGGTTGGCGGTCCCGGCGCCCGGCTCGGGGGCCGTCGCATCCGGGGGCTTATCCTCCGGGCGGACACCCGGGGATCTTCACGCAAGCGGTCACGCGATCCGGGCCTGCAGCCCGCGAATCTCCGGCCTCGGCAGGAGCCCTGCGCCCTTCACCACCTCCGGCAGAAGCGCCTCCGCCTCGATGGCCTGGAGATGCACGCCACGGACGCCGGGAATCTCCCGGACGGCCTGGATGAGCTCGATGCTGATGCGAATGCCCTCCGCGCGGGGATCCGACGCGGACTCCATGCGCCGGATGAGGGGGTCGGGAACGCGGATGCCCGGCACGTGGGCGTTCATGTACTTGAGCATCCCCGCCGAGCGCGGCACGATCACACCGACCAGGATCGCCGCCCGCTCCGTGAGCCCGCGCGCGCGGGCGGCCTGGACGGCCGCGACCGCCCGTTCCACGTCGTAGACGGCCTGGGTTTGGATGAAATCGGCGCCCGCGGCGATCTTCTTGGCCAGGCGGACGACCCGGAACTCCTCGGGGGGGGCCAGCGGCGTCCAGGCCGCGCCGACGAAGAGCGGCACCGCCGGCTTCACGGCGTCGCCGCCCGCCTGCACGCCCTCGTCCCGGAGACGCCGGAGGATCGAGACGAGCTGGATCGAGTCCACGTCGTAGACGTTCTTCGAGCCCGGGTGCCCCTTCAGCTTGCCGCCCGCGCCGGCCCGCGGGTGGTCGCCCGAGATGCAGAGGCAGTTGCGGATCCCCAGCGCCGACGCCCCGAGCAGGTCGGACTGCATGGCGATGCGGTTCCGGTCCCGGCAGGTCATCTGCATCACGGGCTCCAGCCCCTCCTCGAGGAGGAGCTTCGCGCCGGCGATGCTCGACATGCGGACCACCGCCATCTGGTTGTCGGTGACGTTGTAGGCGTCGGCCAGGCCCTTGAGGAGCGCCGCCTTCTTGCGGACCACGGAGGGGTCGGGTCCGCGCGGCGGCCCCACCTCCATCGTCACGGCGAAATGCCCGGCAGACAGGACGCGCTCCAGGTTGCTGTTCGCTTTCACGGCCGGAGGTCCTCCCGAAGGATGCGCTGCGGGCCCCCGTGGCGGGACCGGCCCCAGTCCTTCGGCGGGCGGACCTCCTCCAGGGACGCCAGGGTTCCCCGACTCCTGGCGCGATCGACGATGAGATGCCAGATGCAGTCGGTGTTCTCGTCCACCTCGCACTTGCCGCCCGCGCGGGTCCCGCCGCACGGCCCGTTCTGAAGGCTCTTCGCGCACCGGGCGACGGGGCAGAGCCCGCCGGTCTGCCCCAGGACACAGTCTCCGCAGGCGGCACAGCGGGCGGCCCAGAGCCCCGGCTCCTCCCGCACCCCCAGCATCCGCGTGTTCACGGCCGGGTAGACGGCCAGGTCCGGGAACCGATCCGCCACGCACTGCACGCCGATGCCGCAGGCCAGGCTCATCAGCGCGTCCACCCCGGGGACGAGCTCGTCCAGGGCCTCGAGGAACTCCCGCTCGCACTGCCGCTCGAGCGTCTTGGTCCGGATCTCGACGGGATGCCCCTCGCGCTGCAGGGCCATCCGCAGGAGGGGGGCCAGCGTCTCGACCTCCCGCTCCCCGCCCGCCGCGCACTCCGCGACGCAGGTGGCACAGCCCACCATCAGCACCTTCGCGTGCGGGCGAAGCATCTCGACGAGCTCGGCCAGGGGCTTCCGTTCCGCGACGATCACGACGCGCCTCCCTTCGGGCCCGCTGCGGGGGCCGCTGATTTCATGGGATGTCCGCCCAGCGGCCTCACGGCCCGGGCCCGCGCCTCCGCGCGCCCCACCAGCTCGGCGGCCGAGAGCGACGCCCCCCGGCTCAGGCCGACGCGGTCCGCCCCGAGGCGGGCCTCGTCCAGGAGACGGCGGGCGTAGCCGACCCGGCGCTCCGCCCGGTCGTTCCCCTCCAGGAAGCGGCAGCCCCCCTCGGGGCAGGCCACCAGCTCCACGCCGTCGGCACCGTGCTCGAGCAGCCGGAGCAGATGGGGGACCTCCACCTTGCTGCTGCACGGCATCAGGGTCGGACGCACCACGCAGCCGGCCGCCGACCCGGCCGCGGCGGCGACGTCGGCCTCCTCCCGGGTGGCGCGCTGGCAGTACAGCAGGGCGATCTCGGGAACCGCCGGACCGCCGTCCGCGTCGCGTCCCATGCGAGCTCCTTCCCGCTCACCGGATG
>CAYUME010000054.1:0-5970 GCA_964445475.1 uncultured Planctomycetia bacterium | reverse complement strand
CCTGCGTCATGCGATCCTCAGCGGATGAAGAGCATCTCCTGGTACGTCGGCAGCGGCCAGAGATCGTCGGCCACGACCGCTTCCAGCTGGTCCACGACCGTCCGGATCTCGACCAGGGCCGGGACGATCTGGTCCCGGAAGTAGGTCGCATGGGCGAGCGTGCCGCCGTCCGCCTTGTGGTCGAGCTCCTCCTCGAGGTGGGCGACGGCCTTCTCGAGCTGGGCGACGAGGCCGGTGGCCCGGTCGAGCGACGAGAGGTCGGGGTCGCGCCCGGCCTGCTTCATCGCCGCCGCGGTCGACGCCAGCTCACCCTGGTGGCGGTAGGCGACGGGGAGGATGATCGACAGGGCGATGTCGTGGACGAGCCGCGCCTCGGTGTTGATGTCCTTGGCGTAGCGCTCGAGGGCGAT
Source organism: uncultured Planctomycetia bacterium (assembly GCA_964445475.1). Lineage (GTDB taxonomy): Bacteria > Planctomycetota > MHYJ01 > CAYUME01 > CAYUME01 > CAYUME01. The sequence continues at coordinate 5,560 of CAYUME010000054.1, read as the reverse complement.
CTCCATGCGGGCCTCGAACTCGCGCTTGCTCAAGACCCCGTACTTCTCGAAGAGGGCGACGACCGCCGGGTCCTTGGCCACGGCCGCGATGGCGTCGATCGTGTTGCGGAAGTTGGGAAGGCCGCGCTTCTCGGCCTCGGCGTGCCAGGCCGCCGTGTAGTTGTCGCTGTTGAAGATGATGGCCTTGTGCTCCCGGGCGACCCCCTGGAGCACCTCCTTGACGGCGCCGGCGAGCTTGCCCGGGTCGCCCTTCGTCGCCTTCTCGAGCTTCGTGGCCACGAAGTCGATCGACTCGGCCATGATCGTGTTGAGGATGGAAAGCGGGCCGTAAATGGACTGGCTGGATCCGACGGCGCGGAACTCGAACTTGTTGCCCGTGAAGGCGAAGGGGCTGGTCCGGTTGCGGTCCCCCGCGTCCTTGGGAAGGGGGGGCAGCGTGTCGACGCCGACCTCGAGGGAGCCGCCGGCCTTCGAGCGCCGGATCGCGCCTTTTTCGATCTGCTCGAAGATGTCGGTGAGCATGTCGCCGAGGAAGACGGAGATGATGGCCGGGGGGGCCTCGTTGGCGCCGAGGCGGTGGTCGTTGCCGGCGTGGGCGACGGCCGCGCGCAGAAGCGGGGCCCACCGGTGAACGGCCCGGATCGCCGCCGCGCAGAAGACGAGGAACTGCATGTTGTCGTGCGGCGTGGCGCCGGGCTCCAGCAGGTTCATCTTCGACGTGCCGAGCGACCAGTTCAGGTGCTTGCCGCTCCCGTTGATCCCCGCGAAGGGCTTCTCGTGGAGAAGGCAGACCAGGCCGTACTTCGGCGCCGTGTTCTTCATCGTCGTCATGACGAGGTGCTGGTGATCGGCGGCGACATTGGCGGTCTCGTAGATGGGGGCCAGCTCGTACTGGCTGGGGGCCACCTCGTTGTGGCGGGTCTTCACCGGGACGCCCAGCTTGAAGAGCTGGTGCTCCACGTCGTGCATGAAGGCGAGCACCCGCTCCGGGATCGTGTTGAAGTACTGGTCCTCGAACTCCTGCCCCTTGGCGGGCCGGGCGCCGAAGAGAGTGCGGCCGCAGATCGTGAGGTCCGGGCGCGCGAAGAAGAAGTGCCGGTCGATCAGGAAGTACTCCTGCTCGGGCCCCGCCGTGGCGTAGACGTAGTCGGGGCTCTCGACGCCGAAGAGCCGGAGGACCCGCTGGGCCTGGCGGTTGAGGGCCTGCATCGAGCGGAGGAGCGGGGTCTTGTTGTCGATCGCCTCGCCCGTCCACGAACAGAAGGCCGTCGGGATGCAGAGCGTCGTCCCGTTCGGGTTCTCCATGAGGTACGCGGGACTCGTCACGTCCCACGCCGTGTAGCCGCGGGCCTCGAAGGTGGCCCGGATGCCGCCCGAGGGGAAGCTGGAGGCGTCCGGCTCGCCCTGGATGAGCTGCTTGCCGGTGAACTCGGCGACCGCCCCGCCCTCGCCGTCGGGCGCCAGGAAGCTGTCGTGCTTCTCGGCCGTCATGCCGGTGAGCGGGTAGAAGACGTGCGCGTAGTGCGTCGCCCCCTTTTCGATCGCCCAGTCTTTCATCGCCGTCGCCACCGCGTCGGCCACCGCCGGATCGAGCTTTTCGCCGTTCCGGATCGTCCGTTGCAGCGCCTTGTAAACCGCCTTCGGGAGCCGGTCGCGCATCACGGCGTCGTTGAACGTGTTCGAGCCGAACAGGTCCTTCGCCGGCGTGTCGAGGAAGTTCAGGGGCTTCTCGATCGGCTTGTAGGACGTAACCGCAAAGATGGCGGCCTGCCGCGCATTGACCGAGCTCATGTTCACCCTTTCCTTGATGGTCCGCGACCGCATCCACGTGAAACGGCGATACTCGAAGCCGAACATGATGCCTGTCCATCTCCATTCAAAGAGGGAATGCGACAAAATAAAGCAAATGGCATGCCATCAGACGGGCAATTCACGCTAACAGCATAAGTCTATTCTATAAAAGTACTTGCAAGTATGCAAAATACTTATTGTTGACACGGCCTAAAATAAAACGGGCCAAAAAATGGGCCGCAGGCCTACTCGTTGCCACCATTCCCGTCCTTCGCGCCGCGTCCGTCCATGCCGCCCCCCCCCGTCTGCTCTTCAACAAGAAACGCTACGAATCGCTCCAGCGCCGAACCGGCCTGCCGCCCACGACGGTGGACGAGACCGAGCGGCCGAAACGGGGCGGGGACGGAAAACGGAACGACCCGCAGCGTCCCCATCTTCCGCTCCCGCTCGACGGTCGGCAGGGGCAGGATGGCGATCCCGGAGCCGGCCTCGACGGCCCGCTTGATCGACTCGATGTTGTCGAACGTCATCGCCACGCTCACCGGGGCCCGGTGGCGCGCCAGGAAGCGGTCGATGTGCTGCCGGATCGGAAGATCGGCATCGAACCCCACGAATGGCTCGTCCTGCAGCTCGGACGGGACGACGACCGGATACCCAGCCAGCCGGTGGCGGGGAGGACAGACCACCGCCATCGGCTCCTCCCGCCACGGGATGACGGCCAGGTCCCGGCGCGACGGGGGGTACGACACGATGCCGAGGTCCGCCTCGCCGTCGACGACGCGCCGGAGCACGCGGTCGGGTCGCAGGTATTCGAGGTGGACCCGGACGCCGGGCTGGCGCTCGGAGAAACGCTGCAGGTGCCGGTTCATGGGGCCGAGCCCCACGGAATAGATGGCCGCCACACGCAATTCGGCGGCCACGTCCGTTCCGGCGTGCCGGACCGTCTCCTCGAGCCGCCGGTACCGCTCGAGCAGGTCGGTGCAGCCGCGGTAGAAGATCCGGCCTTCCGTCGTCAGACGCCAGGGCCGCCGGGCCCGGTCGATCAGGGAGACGCCGAGCCTCCGCTCGATTTGGCGAACCGACCAGCTGACGCCCGGTTGGGTGAGCCGGTGCTCCCGGGCGATCCGGGTGAAGCTGCGGTAGCGGGCCACGTCGCAGAAGAGCTGCATGGCCTCGATCCGCAGGGGCGGCGGGGGCGCCTGCCCGGCATCGGTCGGTTCCGCTCGAACGGGGGCTTCGATCATGGGGCACCCCTGATATCCGGGTCCGCACCAAGGGAACGGGCCGACTGCCGACCCCCTTCCGGACGCCGTCCCCGGACGACAGCGCCCAGGCAAGGCCACCGACCTCTCCTTGCGGCCTTGCGCCGTCACGTGACGACCGTTTCCCGACCATCGAACAGGGGCAAATAATGTGCCAATGTGCCGATTATTCAGGATTAGTCGTATTGATTTTGTTTCGCCTTCTATAACAGTGAGTTACGCAGCCACCGATGGCGCTTATGGTGCGATCGACGACATCGACCTCGGGATAGAAGATGGCCACCGGACTACGCAATGGACCGAAAGCGGGATACACCTGGATGGCTGACGTCTACCCGATAGCCATGCTGCCCGTCTCGCCGGTGCGGATCCGGTAGCATTCCTCCAGCGGCAGCACGAAGACCTTCCCGTCCCCGATCTGCCCCGTCCGCGCCCCCGCGTGGATCGCGTCGACCGCAGGCTTCACGTACGCGTCGTTGACGGCGATCTCGATCTTGACCTTCTTGAGGAGGCTGCCGGCCTCCTTGTGGCTTCGGTAGATGGCGGCCACGCCCTTCTGGCGGCCGCGCCCGAGGACGGTGCTGACGGTGACGAGGTGGATCTCGCCCTTCTCAAGCAGGTCCAGGACGTCGTTGAGCCGGTCCGGCTGGATGACGGCGACGATGTATTTCACGGCCTTCTCCTTTCACCGGGTGAAACGCGTTCCTCCGTCCTCAGTCCACGATCGTGTAGCCCGCCTCGCGGTGCTGCGTCAGGTCGAGCCCCACGCGCTCGTCGTGTTCGGAGACGCGCAGCCCGAAGGCCATGTCGACCGCTTTGAGCAGGATCCAGGAGAGAACGAACGAGTACACCATGGTCACCGCCGTGGCGCCGAGCTGGACGCCCAGGAGGCCGGCGTTTCCGTGGATCAGTCCGTCCGCCCCGGCCGGGTTCACGGCCTTGGAGGCGAAGATCCCCGTCGCGACGCTGCCCCAGATCCCGCCGACGCCGTGGACGCCGAAGGCGTCGAGCGAGTCGTCGTACCCGAGGCGCGGCTTGATGAAGACGACCGCCAGATAGGGCAGGAGAGCGGCGCCGACGCCGATGGCGAGGGCGCCCTTGACGCCGACGAAGCCCGAGGCGGGGGTGATCGCCACGAGCCCGGCCACCGCCCCGGTGATCATGCCCAGCATCGTGGGCGTGCGGTTGAAGACGCCATCCAGGATCGCCCACGTCACGCCGGCCGCCGCCGCCGCGATATGCGTCACGATGAAGGCGTTGCCGGCCAGCCCGTTCGCCGCAAGGGCGCTGCCCGCATTGAAGCCGAACCAGCCGAACCAGAGGAGGCCGGCGCCGAGGACCGCGAACGGCAGATTGTGCGGGGGCGACATCTTGTCGGGGTAGCCCACGCGGGGCCCGAGGACCAGGGCTGCCGCCAGCGCCGCCATGCCGGCGTTGACGTGGACGACCGTCCCCCCGGCGAAGTCGAGCGCGCCCCAGCCGCGCATGAAGCCTCCGACGCCCCAGACCCAGTGCGCGACGGGGTCGTAGACCAGCGTCGCCCACAGGAGCGAGAAGACGCAGAAGGCGCTGAACTTCATCCGTTCCGCGAACGCGCCGAGGATGAGCGCCGGCGTGATCACGGCAAACATCGCCTGGAAGATCATGAACGCCTGGTGCGGCACGGTGGCCGCGTAGTCCGCATTCGGCTCCTGGCCGACGCCGCTCAGGAAGGCCCATTTCAGGCTGCCGATCACCCCTCCGACGTCCGGCCCGAAGGCGAGGCTGTAGCCGAAGACGACCCACTGGACGGACAGGAGGCAGAGGATGGCGAAGCACTGCATGAGGATCGAGAGGATGTTCTTCTTCCGGACGAGCCCGCCGTAGAAGAAGGCCAGGGCGGGGGTCATCAGCAGCACCAGGGCGGCGCAGGCGAGGACCCACGCCGTGTCGCCGCTGTCGACCGCCGGCGGCGCCGGGGCGGCGGCGGCCTCCTCGCCGGCCGCTACAAGCGCGCCGGCCAGCGGGACCGCCAGCCCGAGCGCCCAGCCCGTCCATCGCCGTCCGTTCGCACCCATGGCCTGCTCCTTCCCGGATGAGGGATTTCAGAACCGGAAAAAGACCTCGGCGCTCAGCGTCGCCTGCGTGTCCTTCGGATCGCCCTGCGCGTCCTCGAAGGCGTCGCCGCCGCTCGAGAAGTCCGCGCGCGCCTCGACGCGGACCGTGAGGGCCTCCGTCACCGCGCAGGCCGGGGCGATCGCGACATTCGTGACCGTCGGGCCGCCCGCCGCGCCCGTCCGCACCCCCTCGGGGTCGCGGAACCGCTCCAGCCGAGCGCCGACGGAGAAGGCCTCCGTCACGGGCACCACCGGCTGGATCCCCCCGCCGACCCAGTGCGACCGGCCGCCCGCGATCGTCTCGTTGCCGTAGTTGCCCTGCACGCTCACTTTCACGCCCCCGACCGTCGCGAAGCCGGTCACGTCGTAGGACTGCCGGACGTCGTGGCTGTTGTCCGCCTGCTCGGGGAC
>CAYUME010000053.1:0-13746 GCA_964445475.1 uncultured Planctomycetia bacterium | reverse complement strand
GAGACCAGGGGCGCGCTCGGCGACGCGAAGGTGATGCCCCAGTCGCGCTGGTTGGACGCGTCGATCCAGCGGTTCACGGTGTAGAACGCGGTGCTCGACGTGTAGTACTGCTCGGTCGCCGGGTCGTGGATGTCGCGGCTGACGCCGGGCCGCATGTCGCCCGTCGGCATCTCGTGCCGGAGCATGACGTTGCCCACGTTCAGGGGGAAGACAAAGTAGCCCATCTCGACGTTGGCGATCTGGACCCCCTTGACGGCGTCGTTCACGACGTCGATCCGTGGCAGCGTGTCATAGAGGATGACCTTGCGGCTCAGGCTGTCCAGCCCCGGGGTGGCGCCGTTCGCCGTCACGCAGCCGAGGACCGGGCCGGTGCCGGCGGCCACGTCCGCGGCGGTGACTTGGCCCGCCAGCGCGCCTTCCTTGAAGATCACGTACTGGTTGAGCGGGTACGGCGCCGAGGCGTCCACCATCTCCGCGCTGCCGTTCTGCTTGTCGAGGATGCTGGTGACGTGCCCGGCCTCGCTGAAGGTCACCTTGAAGAAACGGTTCTCCAGCGTGGTCTTCGTGGCCGTCGGGCCGCCGGGGAAGACCGGGTCGTCGGCGCGCGGGGTCGCCTTGAACGTCTTGTAGCCCAGGCCCGGCACGCTCCCGGCCACGAAGACCGCCGTGCCGTCGCCCGGCTTCTGGTACCGGACCGCCGCGCCGGTCTCCCCGTCGGCAAGGTCGAAGTGCGCGGGCAGGTCGCCCAGCCGGACCGTGACCAGGTCCGAGCGGGCCCAGCCGAGGTTGTTGTAAACGACGATCGTTTTGCCGGTGGTCGGGATGAGCGCATTGAGGGCCGCGAGCGAGTCCGTGAGGACCCGGGTCGAGGCCACGTCGCTCGCGATCGCGGTGTTGCGCTTCCAGCGCCACTGCTCGTCGACGGCCGGCCGGGGCGAGCCCCAGGTGTGCTCGTCCCACAGCATCAGGTTCTCATAGGCGCCGGCGAGGGCCTCGACCGGGTAGCGCTGACCGGGGACCGCCACGCTGGCCAGGGTCGCCGCGAATTCGGCCGACGCCAGCTTGTCGTGGTTCATCCGGTTGAGGCCGGTCTCGTAGGCCGTGGAGGCGGCGCCGAAATTCCACCAGTCCTCGATGGTCCCCTTGAAGCGGGGGATGGATCCGCTCCAGTTCGCGGCGACGTCGTCGAAGAACTGGTTGTAGTTCGCGTTGATGATCCGCGGGAAGGCGTACCCCTTGTCGTTGATCGCCTTGATGTTCTGGTAGACCCGGGGGATCATGGGGCCGTTGTCGCTGCCGTTGGTGAAGTTGACCATCGCCACGTCGTAGGGGTATCGGCTGTCGGACTGGTAACCCATGAGCTTCTTCTCGATGGCGCCCAGGAGCTTGTCCAGGTTCCCGTCGCGGAAGCCCAGCTCGTCGACGCAGTAGTTCCCCACCGGCGAGTTCCAGACCAGCAGCCGGTTGACCGGGTTCCGGCCCAGCGCGTAGAAGAGCTCGGGGTAGACGGTGGTCCCCCGCCACGGGTTGTGATCCGAGTTATGATGAATGGCGAAGGTCCTGGCCCCGGCCTCCACCAGGGCATCGATCGCGCCCCAGCTCAGCGTCGGCTCGTCGCGCATGATGACGCACTGCGTGGACGGGACGCCCGTCTTGTCCTTGAAGAACCGTTCCGAGTAGTAGGCCGAGCGGGCCAGCTCCTCGGCGCCCCAGTTGCTGTGGGCGTTGTTGGCGAACGCGGCGCCGTAGGCGAAGCGCCCCTGCGCCAGGCGGGTCCGCAGCGTCTCGAACCAGTCGGCGTCGCGCACGCGGAGGCTGGTGTCCAGCTGGTAGACGCCCTCGACCTCCAGGCGCACCTTGGAGTCGTCGGGCCACGCGTCCGATCCCGGCATGTCGGTCAGCAGCGCCTGGTCCCAGAAGCCCGGCCACTTCTTGTCTTTCAGGAACTCCTGGTAGTCGGTGTAGCCGATGTCCAGGTGCGTGTTGTGCCCCACGTAGAACCGCCAGTGTCGGATCTTCTTCTGGGGCCAGGTCTGCGTGCTGAGCGCCGCGCCGGCGCCGCCGGCGTTGTCGTACAGCGCGAAGGTGACGGTGTCGCCGTCCTTGTCCAGCTCCAGGACGTGCACCACCCGGGCGGTCGTGCCCACGGGCAGGCTTCCCAGCGGCTCCAGGTAGTCCTTCTTGCCGGCCACGGTGATCCGGACCCATGCGTCGAAGGGGCCCTGGGTGGCGTTGATCGTCAGCTCGGTCTCGGACTTCAGGGCGTCGCCGTCCTTGACGATCCACGGCTTCTGCTTCGCGCCGGTGATCGCCGCGCTGTTCGGCGCCGCGGCGGCGGGCGCGGCGGACAGGAGGACCGCCGCCAGGCCAAGCAGGGTGCGCTTCGCAGTCATGGGACTCTCCTTGATGGGACGAACCCGTGACGCCTCCGTGGACTCCGTGCCTCCGTGGTTTGTCACTTCAAGATGAAGCTCGCCGGAGCGAACGGCTCGAGCGCCGCGTCGAACGCGCCGTCGCGGACGGGGATCGCGGCCCCGAGCGGGCTCCCGCGCAGGTCGCACGGCTGCGCGGCGGACACCGCCATCCCCTTCGGGAGCGTCACCCGGCATGGCCCTCCCTTGCCCGCCTGCTCCCAGAGCCGCAGCAGGGTCCCGTCGCCGTCCGGATTTGCCCCGAAGGCGCTCACGAGCACGCCCCGGCGCGAGAGTCCGATGCCGCCCTGCGCGACGGGAAGTCTCCTGCCCTTGCCGTCGGTCACCACCGCCATCAGCGGCATCCGCGCCTCCCAGGACGGCGTGATCAGTGACGACTCCGGGTCGTAGGCCTCGAATGACCAGACCCGCACCCGCGCCGTCCACGTCCCCTCGTTCCACATCCGGAAGTTCGTCGTCCAGTGGTTATTGAAGAGGTTGACGTACACCGCGGGGCGCTTCGGGACGCAGTCCATGGAGAACTTCATGACGCCGGGCGAATCGAGACTCATCAGCGGCGAGTCGGGCGCGCAGAGGCCGACGCCACGACCCTGCGGGTCGTGGATCGCCACCCCGGAGGTCACGCCATACAGGTGGCGGTTCGAGCCGGCGATGATGTCGCGCGCGGGGTCGATGATGGAATTCTGCCGGCCGACCCGGAACTGCGGCGCGTCCACCTTGAACGGGAAGCAGAGCCAGCCCGCCTCCGGCCAGGGGTCCGCGGGCTTGTTCCGCAAGGTGATCTCGAAGTCGACGCAGGGCAGGTGCCGGTACAGTGTGACCCGCGTCGTCACGGGATGGGGCATGCCACCGCCGGCCGGCGACGTCATCTCACCTGTGACGGAGAGAGGCGACCGATCGACGCGCATCGTGCAGCCGGCCGGGGCCGCCACTCGGTAAGGCTTCTCCGAAGCCGGCGGCATCGTCGGCTTCCCGATCTCGGTGACCGCCCAGTCGGCGTTGATCTTGACATAGGCCCTCACGTACGCGGCAACCTGGTCGGCGTCGAATCGCTCGTAGAGGTAGCGCCCAAAGCCATGCTCCGAGGACTCGTCGACAAGCTCCCGGCCGGTACGCGTGTCCACGAGCGACCGGACCGCACCGCGTGCGGGATCGAGGACGGCCCTGAAATACGGCCCTTCGATCGTTGCGGAGGCCTCGTCCGCACGAAGCACGTCCTTGAAATGGACCTTGATATCGGGGGAAAAAGACCGGTAGCCCATCGACGGGACCTGGCGAGCCACGAAGCGGACCGAGCCGCCGCGATGCTCGACCGGCGAGGTGGTATTCAACGGCTCCCCACAAACGGCGCTCACGGTGACAGGCAGGCCCGTCTCGATCTCGACAAGCCCGTCCCGTTGCCACGGAAGTGGATTGTAGACGACAAGTCCCGCCCCGCCGTCGCCGGCAGAGGCCGCGAGCGCTCGAAGCGCCTCGCCCAGTACCGTCGCCGCGAGGTCCCGGGCCTTCTCGATATAGGCTGTGTGCTCGGCCCAGGATTCCTCCAGCCGCTTGAAGCGCCCCTTTTCGCGGTCGGCCCTCCAGGCGTCGCCGTAGGGGAACTGGACCTGGCCGGCCGCGTAGCGGGTGACCCAGTAGAGGGCGCCGCCCCACGTGTGCTCGCCGTAGAGCAGGCTTTGCTCCCGGGCGGCGGCCAGCTCCGGGAGAGGCTCCGGGCGCTTCCCGGCCCACGCGGCGAGCTGCGTGTCCAGTGCCTCCGCCGCATCAATCCGGGGGCGGACGGCGCGCGCCAGGGCCGCCCCCGCCGGATCGCACATCGGCCCGTGGATCCAGGAGTCGGGCATATCGCCGCGCACGACCGGCAGATCCGGCTTCTCCGCACGGATCGCGTCGCCGAAGTCCGAGAGACGGCCGATGCGTACCTTCACGCCCGGCAGCCGATTCTCTGCCTCCCCGAAGAGCTTCGCCACCTCGTCCGGCGTCGGCGGCCCGTGGTTGTCGCCGGTGTGGATGAGCGCGAGCCACGTCTTGTGCGGCCACCCCTTCGGCGGGACGAGCCCCGTGCCGTAGCTCTCGGCCGTGTACATCGTCAGGAGCCGCGAGCCGTCCGGCCCCTCCCACCAGAAGAGGACGGGGACCTGCGGCGACCGGCTCCCCGCGTTGCAGCCGAGGTGGAGGAAGTCGATCCCGGCATGGCGCAGGAGCGTCGGGACAAGCCACGCGTGGCAGGGGACATCCGTCATCTTCGCATCGCGCGGCAGCGGGAGCCCGGCCCTGCGGCTGAGCCGGGCGGCGTAGCCGAGGCCGCGCACGAGGTCCTCCGTCTCGAGCAGCTCGGTGTGCGTCGTGAACGGGAGCGCGTGCACGACAAAGCGCCCCTCGCGGAAGGCGCCGAGCACCTTCTCCTGGCGCTCCGGCGACCGGCCCGGCCAGTCCTCCAGGATCTTCGCCATCGGCCAGCCGGGGATCGTCCAGGCGAACCGGCGGTCCGCGGGCATCGACCGGCTCTTCTCGACGACGGCCAGCGCCTGGTCGATCATCGACGTCCGGTAACGCTGGACGACATTCGCCGCCAAGTCGGTGTAGCCGATGTCGAAATGGGTTTTGAAGACGACGACGACCTGCTCCACGCCGCGGCGCGTCGCGGCGTCGCGGGCCGCGGCGGCGGCTCGCGCGACCTCGCTGACCGGCGCCGCCTCCGCCCCCGGCGCGCGGAGCCCCAGCCAGTCGTAGAGAATCCAGCTCCCCGACCCGGTCGAGATCCGGATGGCGTTGTCGCCGGCCGTCAGCACGCCGGCCGGGAGATCGACCTCGAACCGGTGCGGCCGGCCCTTGGCCGGCTCGCCGAAGACCGACGCGTCGCCGGCGCCGGACGGCAGGGTCTTTTCGAAGGCCGTGCCGTTCACGACGATCTTCAACGTCGGGGGGGTCTTGGAATGCGTGTCCACCAGGGCCACCTCCAGCCGCCCCCCGCCGTCGGGGGCCTTCCGGAGGCCGAAGAGGACGGTGAAGACATGCGACGTCGTGCCCGCCCACGGGTCCGTCGGGCCGGGATGGACGTACGGCCAGTCCTTCTTCGGATCGGATACGCCGACAACGAAGACCGGGTCGCCAGGGTAGGCCTCGTAGCCGGCGGGCGCGAGGGCGAACTCGCGGTCATCGCCGTCGGGCATCCCGATCTGCCAGAGCCACTGCGAGGCGTCGCCGGCGAAGGCCGGCGCGGCCGCGAACAGGAGCGCGGCCAGGCCGATCGCGGTACGCTTCAGGAACATGGTGTGAACCCCCGTTCTTACAAACCACGGAGACACGGAGGACACGGAGCAGGCGGCAGAGATGCCATGGATGAATGCGTACAGCCGGGACGCATGAACGGATCCGTTTTATCTGTGCCCATCGGTGGTTGGCCTTCCTCCGTGCTCTCCGTGCCTCCGTGGTTTGTCAGCCCATCCCATTGAACTCCGCGACCGCGTCGAACATCGCGACGAGGTTCTCCGGAGGCACGTTGGCCATGACGTTGTGGACCTGCTGGAAGACGAAGCCGCCGCCGGGGGACAGGATCCGGCACTGCTCCAGCACGTGCCGCCGCACCTCCTCCGGCGTCCCGCGCGGCAGGACCCGCTGCGTGTCGCATCCGCCGCCCCAGAAGCAGAGCCGGCTCCCGAAATCGCGCTTGAGACCCGCCGCGTCCATCCCGGCGCAGCTGACCTGCACGGGGTTGATGGCCTCGAGCCCCGCCTCGATGAGGCTGTCGAGCAGCGGCCGCACGCCCCCGCAGCAGTGGAGCTTCACCTTCGCGCCGGCGATCTCCTTCGCGCGGCGCCACATCCGGCCGTGTCGCGGCATGAAGAGCTCCCGGTACATCCGGGGCGACATCTGGGGCCCGTTCTGCATCCCGAGGTCGTCGCCGAAGAGGATGACATCCACGTGCGGCCCGACGGCGGGAAGGACCTGCTCGAGGCGGGCGAGGTGGAGCTCGACGAGGCGGTCGAGGAGGCGGCCGGCCCGAACCGGGTCGCCCGCGAGAAGCGCGAGGAAGTTGTCGATCCGGCAGAGAAACTGCCCCCACTCGAGGAGGTTGCCGCCGAAGATGAAGAGGACGGCGCGGTCCGTCGCCGCGCGCAGCGCGCGGGCCCCCTCCGCGAGGGCGACGACCGGGACGTCCGGCCCCGGCGGCGTCGCCTGCGCCCACATCACCTCGGCCATCGCCTCCGGCAGGGCCGCAAGGTCGTCGGGAACGCCCTCGAGATAGGGCCAGTGCGTCTGCTCGAAGTAGAGCGAGCCAGCCTTCTGGACGCCGACGGGCCGCCCCGCGGCATACAGGACCCAGTCGCCTCCCTCCTGCCGGACGTCGTGCCACGCCGGGATGAGGCAGTCGCCGCCGTCCGTGAGCCGCCAGGGCTTCCAGAAGCGGTCCTCCCGGCAGAAGGCGCGCCCCAGCTCGATCGTGTCGACGCCGAAGCGGTCGAGAACATCGTCGTCAATGATCGCCAGTTGCTGGATCAGGTCGTAAACGCGAACCGGCCGCTCGGGGAGTCCGAGATGGCGCCGCAGCTTCCGGTATGCCACGGCCATGATCCCGCTCGACCGGTGGGCCCCGAAATCGACCGGCACCCGATCCGGCGCGACGTGGTCCAGAGCCGCCAGCACGCGCTCTCGCGAAGTCATCGTCGTTCGCTCCCTTTATCGGCCGGAGGCGCCGACGAGGAAAACGGCGCCCGCCTGGAACCGCTCATCGCCGCCGGGTGCGAGGGCGAACTCGCGGGCGTCCCGGTCCTCCACCCCGATCTGCCAGGGCCACGGCGCGTCGGCCGCGCACGCGACACCGGGGGGAAGCAGGATCGCGGCCAGGGCGCAGAGCGTGCGGACTTTCGTCAAGGAGACCAGCCCCTCGAATGTTCCGACTCACGGTGAATCAGCCGGTTTCCTCCACGACGCCTCGATCGCCTCGAGGGTCTTGCCCTTGGTCTCCGGCACCATCGCCCAGACAAAGAAGAACGAGAGAAGGCTGCAGGCGCCGTAGATCCAGAAGGTGGCGGCGGGGCCGACGGACTCGGAGTCGTTGAGCACGGGGAAGGTCTGGGCGACGGCGAAGCATCCGGTCCAGATGGTGAAGGTCGCCACGGACATGGCCCGGCCCCGGAGCCGGTTGGGGAAGATCTCGGAGCAGAGGATCCAGGGGATCGGTCCCATGGCCATGGAGAAAGCGGCGATAAAGGCGACGATGCAGACGAGCAGCCCCACGCCCTGCCCGCCCGACCGGAACATCCAGCCGACGGCGCCCAGGGCCGCCGCCTGGATCGCCGTCCCGACCAGGAGCAGCGGGCGGCGGCCGGCCTTGTCCACCAGGGCGATGGCCACGAAGGTGAAGAGGACGTTCACCAGGCCGATCCAGGACGACGCGGTGAAGGCGTCCTGCACCCCGACGCCCGACGTCGTGAAGATCTTCGTCGAGTAGTACATGATCGCGTTGATGCCGCTGAGCTGGGAGAAGGCCATCAGCAGGACGGCGACAAGGAGAGGACGTCGGAGGGCGGCGCCGAAGAGCTCGCCGAAACGCCCCGTGGCCTGCCCGATGGCCGCACGGACGGCGGCGATCTCCGCCTCGACCCGCCCGGGCCCGACCGCCGCCGCGAAGACGCGACGGGCCTCGGCCTCCCGCCCGACCTGGAGCAGCCACCGGGGGCTCTCGGGCACGGCGGCGAGGAGGGCGAGGAGAACTGCCGCGGGGACCGTCTCGGCGCCGAGCATCCAGCGCCAGCCGGCCGCGACGTTCCAGGCCTCGTCGCCCAGCCCCTGGATCTGGCGGTTGATGAAGAGGGTGACGAAGATGCCCATGACGATGCCGAGCTGGAAGAGGGTGCCGAGGCGGCCGCGCCACCGCTCGGGGGCGAGCTCCGCGATGTAAACGGGACAGACCATCGAGGAGATGCCGATGCCGAGGCCGCCGACGAATCTCGCGGCGAGGAACTGGGGAAAGGTGCGCGGGAGCGCGGAGAAGACGGCGGAGGCGGCGTAAAGGACAGCGCAAAGGAAGAGGACCTTGCGCCGGCCGTAGCGGTCGCTCAAGAAGCCGGCGACGGCGGCGCCGGGGATGCAGCCGAGGATGGCGCTGGCGCCGGCGAGCCCCTCGCCGACGGCATCCAGCTTGAAAGAAAGCCGGAGGTACTGGTTGGCGCCGTTGATGACGGCGGTGTCGTAGCCGAAGAGGAAGCCGCCGAGGGCGGCGACGAGCGCGGCGAGCAGGAGCGGACGCATGGCGTCCCCCATCGCGAAATCAGGCTGGCGTTCTGCGGCAGGCGTGGTAGAATCATACCGGTATGATTCAGCGCCTGTCAAGCCTTATTTCCGGGCCGGCAGGCGCCCCTTCCGGAGCCCTCCATGGCGACCACGATCCGAGACATCGCCCGCCTGGCCGGCGTCTGCATCGGCACCGTCTCCCGCGTCCTCAACGACATGGACAAGGTCCACCCCGAGACGCGCGCGCGCATCCGCGCCCTCATCGCGAAGACCGGGTACCGCCCCAGCGCCGTCGGCCGCGCCCTCGCCCTCCGCCGCACCCGCACCCTCCTCCTCCAGGTCACCAACGTCGCCGACCCCTACTACGCCCGCCTCTCCAAGCTCGCCGCCGCCGCCTGCCGCGCCCGCGGCTACAACATGATCCTCCGCGACGCCGACTACGACCCCGCCGCCGAGGCCGAGACCCTCCGCCGCTGCCGCGACGGCGCCGTCGACGGCCTCCTCCTCTCCCCCCTCCCCGGCTCGGACAACCTCCCCCTCTTCCGCGAGGTCGTCCGCAGCCGCTTCCCCTTCGTCCTCATCGACAACGACGTCCCCGGCTCCGGCGCGCGCTGCGTCAAGTACGACGACCGCGCCGTCGCCGCCATGGCCGTCGACCGCCTCGCCGCGAAGGGGCACCGCCGCATCGCCTTTCTCGCGTGGCACCGCGAGTTCCCCACCGTCCAGGACCGCATCCGCGGCTGGCGCGGGGCGCTCCGCCGGCACGGCCTCCCCGCCGGCGACGACCTCCTCGTCACCCTCCCCGCCGCGTTCCAGGCCGCGGAGACCGGCTGGCTCGAGCGCCTCCTCCGCCGGAAGCCGGCCCCGACGGCGCTCCTGGCCGAGAACGAGATCGTCTCCATCGTCTGCATGAACGCGCTCGTCCGTCTCGGAATGCGCATCCCGGAGGACGTCGCGGTGATCGGGGTGGGCGACGCGCTGATCGACCCGCTGCTGCCGGTGCCGCTGACGACGGTGTCGCTGGGCCAGGAGGAGGCGTGCCGGACGGCGGTGGACCTGCTGCTCGACCTGATCGAGAAGCCGAAGGCACGGCACGGGACGCCGCACACGATCACCGCACGGCCGTTTTGGGTGGAGGGGCGGTCGGCGTAGGGGCGGGGCTTGCGCGTCCGCCGAAGCCCGGTACAGGGCGAAGGCGGATCCCCGCCCGGACGTTGTCAGCGAACAACGTTTCGCGTTCACGCGGCCACGCGCCCCGACAACCCGAGTCGAGGAGCGGAAAGACGCGAACACCGTCCGGGCGACCACACGGGTCGCCCCTCACTTGGACGGATTCGCCCCCTTCACCCGCATCCGGACCGCGTACAGCCCCTTGCTGGCCGTGATGAAGAGCGTCTGCCGGTCCTTCCCGCCGAAACAGACGTTTGCCGTCCAGCCTTCGGGCACCGGGATCCGCTCGATCTCCTTCCCGCCCTTGTCGAAGACGATCACGCCTTTCCCGGTCAGGTAGAGGTTCCCCTCGGCATCGATCGTCACGCCGTCCGACCCCAGCTCGCAGAAGAGCCTCTTGCCAACGAGCGCCCCGTCCGCCTGGATGTCGTAGGCGTACGTCTTCTTCGCCCCGATGTCGGCCACGTAGAGCGTCTTCCCGTCGGGCGTGCCGGTGAGGCCGTTCGGCTGCTTGAGATCGTCGGTGACGCGTCTCGGGGCGGAGCGGTCGGGCGAAAGGTAGTAGACGTGCTGCCCGTCCTGCTCCATCGGTCCGCGCTTCCAGTAGGGGCGCTTGTAGAAGGGGTCCGTGAAATAGAGCCCGCCGTCCGGGCGGATCCAGAGGTCGTTGGGGCCGTTCAGCAGCTTCCCCTGATAGTCCTTGACGAGGACGGTCGGCTTGCCGGCGGGATCGATGGACCAGAGCTGGTTGGCCTCGTCGGCACAGGCCAGGAGCCGGCCCTTCGCGTCGAAGAACATCCCGTTGGAACGGCCGCAGGGCTGGAGGAACGTCGAGAGCTTCCCCTCCGCCACGTCCCACTTCAGGATCCGGTCGTTCGGCTGGTCGGTGAAGTAGACGCTCCCCGCGGCGTCGGCGGTGGGGCCCTCGGTGAACGCGAACCCGTCGGCGAGCTTCTCGACCTGCGCGCCGGGGGCGGTGACGGCCCCTTCCCCCGCCCAGGCCGAGCCCCCCGCCGCCAGCGCCGCCGCGATGCCGAGCCCGATCGTCCGCATGACCGCCTCCCGAGTGGAATCCGACCCGAGAACAACGCCAACCGGCCACAAGACCTCGAAGGACACGCTATCTCCCCGGATGGGGCCGTGTCAAGCGCGTCGTTGAGGGCCCCCTCGCCCACCACCGATATGCCAAAGGATGGAAACCCTGTCCGGATTTCCATCATCATGGGTGGTGGCCGAGAAAGAGACCGGGGCGGCCCCGTTGGGGCTGGCGTTCGTCGTGGGGTTGTGATTAAATCATGACCATGAGGGTCCTGAATCCGGGATGGCTCCCGCCGCTCTTCGTCGCGGCAGGGGGGATCGCGCTGCTCTTCTGGCTCCGGGGCGCCCCCATCGAGGGGCTGAGCCTGCGGGTCCCCGGGACCGACCGGCCCCCCGGCATCCCGGGCGCGGACGCCCCCCTCGACATCGCGTCCACCGGGACGCTCCTCCGCGGGGACGGCGTCCCCCTGGCGAATCCCGTTGCCTGGGCCTGGCCCCAATTCCGCGGCGCAGCGCTCGACAACGTGAGCCGCGAGGACATCCCCCTCGCGACGGCCTGGGGCGAGAAAGGGCCGCCCGTCCTCTGGTCGATCGCCCTCGGCGAGGGGTACGCGGGCGCCGCCGTCCGCGACGGACGGGTCTACCTCATCGACTACGACCAGGAGCGGAAGGCCGACGCCGTCCGCTGCCTCTCGCTCGCCGACGGGAAGCCGATCTGGACCTTTTCGTACCCCCTCCGCGTCAAGCGCAACCACGGCATGTCCCGCACGGTGCCCACCCTCGCGGGGACGCACGTCGTCTCGATGGGCCCCAAGTGCCACGTGACGTGCCTGGACACGGAGACGGGCGCGCTGCGGTGGGCGATGGACCTCGTGAAGACGCACGGCGCGGCGGTCCCCCCCTGGTACGCCGGCCAGTGCCCCCTCGTCGACGGCAACCGCGTGATCCTCGGCGCCGGCGGGCCCGACGCGCTGGTCCTGGCTTCCGACCTCGAGACGGGCGCCGTCGCCTGGAAGACGCCGAATCCGCGCCACTGGCAGATGACGCACGCGTCGCTCGTCCCGATGACGGTCGCCGGCCGGAAGACCTACGTCTACGTCGCCAGCGGCGGCGTGGCCGGGGTGGCGGCGGAGGACGGGCGGGTGGTCTGGGAGACGGCGGAGTGGAAGATCGACATCGCCGCGATCCCCTCTCCCGTCGTCGTGGGCGAGGACCGTCTCTTCCTCTCCGGCGGCTACAACGCGGGGGCGATGATGCTGCGGCTGAAGGCGGAGGGGGACCGGATCGTCCCGGAGATCCTGTACCGTCTCAAGCCCGCCGTCTTCGGCGCGACGCAACAGACGCCGATCCTCTACCGGAATCACCTGTACGGGGTCCGACCGGACGGCCAGCTCGCCTGCCTCGACCTGGACGGCAAGACGGTCTGGGAGAGCGGCGGGCAGCACAAGTTCGGGCTGGGCCCCTTCCTGATCGCCGGGGACCGGATCCTCGCGATGAACGACAACGGGCTGCTCACGATGGCGGAGGCCTCGCCGGGGGGCTTCAAGGCCACGGCCCAGGCGAAGGTGCTCGACGGCCACGAGTCGTGGGGCCCGCTCGCCGTCGCCGGCGGCCGTCTCCTGGCGCGGGACCTGACGCGGATGGTCTGCCTGGACCTGCGCGCAAACTGAGGGGCGTTCACGGAGGGAGGCCGGCCATGAGCGACACCCGGGAGCCGAAGCCCGACGAGAAGGTCACGCGCCGGTCCCTGGCCGGGAACTGGCTCTGGGGGGCGGCGCTGCTCGGCGCGGGCGGCGCGGGCGGATTCGCCCTCAGCCGCCTCCGGCCGGCCGGCCCCGCGAAGCCCGGGTCGGGCCCCGAGCTGGGCGAGGCGTTCACGTACGACCTTTCCGCGTATCAGAAGATCGACCCCGCCCTCGTCCGCTACCGCGAGGTGGAAGCCTTCGACACCGGCTTCACGCGGGTCCGGGGGATCGCGGCCGCGCCCGACGGGCGCGTGCTCGTCGCCGGCGACGAGACCGTGCGCGCCTTCGGGCCCGCCGGCGCGCGCCTGGCCGAGTTCCCCGCCGGCGACCGGCCCCGATGCCTCGCGGCGGCCGCGGACGGGCTCCTGGTCGTCGCGATGAAGGACCACGTCCGCACCTTCGGCCCGGACGGGTCGCCAAAGGCCGTCTGGGAGCGCCTCGGCGACACGGCGGTGATCACCTCGATCGCCGTCGCCGACGACGCCGTCTTCGCCGCCGACGCCGGCCGCCGCGAGATCGTCCACTTCGACCGCTCGGGCGCGGTGAAGGGCCGCATCGGCCGGAAGTCCGCGGAGCGGGACGTCCCCGGCTTCGTCGTCCCGAGCCCCTGCTTCGACCTCGCGGTCGCCTCCGACGGCCAGCTCCGGATCGCAAATCCGGGAAAGCACCGGGTCGAGACGTGGACGACCTACGGGGACTTCGTCCGCGCGTGGGGGGCCCCGTCCTTCCAGGTGGAGGGGTTCGTCGGCTGCTGCAATCCCGCCCACCTCGCGCTGACGCCCGAGGGGGACTTCATCACGAGCGAGAAGGGGATCCCCCGGATCAAGCGGTACGCGCCGGACGGGAAGCTCATCGGCGTCGTCGCGACGCCGGAGACGCTCCTGGCGGGCCGGTCGGACGCGATCGACCCGCAGGCGGGCGGTACGGGGGCGGTCTACGACGTCGCGGTCGACGCGCAGGGACGGGTGCTGGCCCTCGACCCGTTCACGCGCAACGTGCGGGTCTTCGCGAAGAAGGACGGGGTATGACACGACGCGGCACGAACGACGACGCGTCTCGCCGGTCGGGCCGGCGCGAGCTGTTCCGGTCTCTCGGCCGCGCGACGGCCGCCGCCGGGCTGGCGG
>CAYUME010000052.1:12484-13778 GCA_964445475.1 uncultured Planctomycetia bacterium | reverse complement strand
AATTCGTCACGCCGCCCTCCTTCCCCTTCTGCGACCCCTGTGGAGTTTTCCAGTTGTTGGCAACTGGAAACTCATCCACACATTCCACAGCAGAAGTGGAGTTTCTGATCTTTAGAAACCAGAAGGGAGGCCTTGGATGCGATAGGAGGGGGTAGGTAATGCGTCTTGAGGGCCCCGCCTTGCCGGGCATGCCTTGACGCCGGTGCCGCGCGCCGGTACAAGGTGCTCATGTACCGGTCCCGACATTTCCTCCCTGCCGTGGTGGCCGCGTTGGCCGCCCGTCCGTCCGTTTTGGCGGCCGAGACGCTCGACGTGGGGGACGGCAAGCCCTTTGCCCGGATCGAGGAGGCGGCGAAGGCGGCGAGGCCCGGCGACGTCGTCCGCATCCATCCTCTCCCCGGAGGCTCGCCCCACAAGCAGCCCGTCCTCCTTTACCTCGGCGGCACGAGCGTGATCCTCATCCACGACTCCGCCAACCGGGAGTTCGACCTCGTCGCCACGAAAGGCGAGGACCCCCCGTTCGTCGACGCGGCGGAGGGCGATTACCGCCTCCGCCCCGGCGCGGCGTCCCGCCTGCTCAACGCGGGGCTCCCGCCCGAACGGATCCGGCTTCCTTCCGGGCCGGGCGAGTCGGAGCCGCCGTCGCTGCGGAAGATGTGCCAGTACAAGGCGCCGCTGCGGACGGAGCTGCGGGCGGACGCGGCGCGACCGGCGGTCGGCGCGTGCGGGATCCTGTCGAAGTGACGAGCGACGAGATCGTCTCCGCGGGGCATCCCGCTTCCCTTCCTGGCTGCAGAGGGCGCTCCTGATCCTCTCCTGGCCTGAGGCTTGAGCGCACCGTGAGGGCGCGTTCGCTCGACGAGGAGATCCCATGACAGACCGCAGGCCTCGGGTCCACGACGTCCTGATTCCCGTTGCGATCCTGCTCCTGTCCGGGGCCGCCCCCGCCGCCGAGCTCCCCCGCCCGAAGGCCGAGGGTGCCGTCCTCCGCGTCGCCCCCGCGCCGCGCTTCGCCCTCACCGAGTGCCACCTCGCGCTGCCCGGCCGCAACCGCGGCGACGTCCTCTCGACCTGGGCCGCGGGCGTCGGGTACGCCCGGATGCTCAACCTCCACGAGCGGCACGGCGACCGCCTGAAGATCGCGACGCTCGCCGACTTCTGCGGAAACCGCTGGCAGGTGAACGCCGTGATGATCCCGACGCCCGGCGGGACGTCGTTCCTGATGCCCGTCGCGCGGGTGATGAGCCTCTACCGCCGACACGGCGGCGCGCAGGCCCTCGAGGTCGCCGCCGCG
>CAYUME010000052.1:0-12474 GCA_964445475.1 uncultured Planctomycetia bacterium | reverse complement strand
ATCTACCAGCAGGTGGGCTACCTCATGCGCTCCGGTGCCCCCGACTCGCTCGACGTGACCGCGAGCCGGACCGACAACCGCCTCTTCCTCCACGTCGACAACACCAGCCGCGCGCAGCCCGTCGAGGCGTCCCTCGCCCTCGCGGGGGTGACGGTCGCGTCCGCGACCGCGTTCGAGATCGCCGCCGATCCCGAGTTCGAGACGATCGCGCCCTCCGACGTCCTGGCGCCGAGGCGGAAGGACCTGCCGAAGGACGGCCGGTGGACGTTCCCGGCTGCATCGGTGACGGCGGTGGAGGTGGTGCTCCATGATCCCTGACCCCTGTCCGGGCCGGGCGTCCCTGCGTCAATCTCCGCGCAGGGCGGGTGGCGCTTCTCCACAAACCGCGTGCGTCCACGCCGCGCATCGCGTATTGGGGCCCCCCGCCTGATCCCCCTTCCGAGGGCGTCATGGACTTCAATCCCGAACGGCACCCGCACCGCCGGCTCAACCCGCTCACGGGCGACTGGATCCTCGTCTCGCCGCACCGGACGCAGCGGCCGTGGCAGGGGCAGACGGAGGCGGCGGAGGAGGCGCGGCCGACGTACGATCCGGGCTGTTACCTCTGCCCCGGCAACCGGCGGGCGGGCGACGCGGTCAACCCGGACTACGCGGGCACCTTCGTTTTCACCAACGACTACGCCGCGCTCCTGCCCGACACGCCGGGGGGCGGTGCGGCGGGCTCCACCCTCTTCCGCGCGGAGCCGACGCGCGGGACGTGCCGCGTCCTCTGCTTCTTCCCCCGGCACGACCTGACGCTCCCGCAGATGCCGGTCGAGCAGGTCCGGGCGGTGGTCGACCTCTGGGCGGCGCAGGTGGCGGAGCTCGGGGCGCGCCACCGCTGGGTGCAGGTCTTCGAGAACAAGGGGGCGGCGATGGGCTGCTCCAACCCGCACCCGCACGGGCAGGTCTGGGCGGGGGACGCTCTGCCGCTCTACGTCGAGCGCGAGGACGCCTGTCAGCACGCGTATGCCGACCGGCACGGGCGGCCGCTCCTCGTCGACTACGCGCGGGAAGAGGCGGACCGGAAGGCGCGGGTGGTCGAGGCGAACGCGGACTGGGCGGCCGTGGTGCCGTACTGGGCGACGTGGCCGTTCGAGCTGCTGCTGCTGCCGCGCCGGCCCGTGCGGCGGCTGCCGGACCTGTCGGACGCGGAGCGGTCGAGCCTGGCGGCGATCCTGCGGGCGTCGCTCATCCGGTACGACAACCTCTTCCGGACGTCGTTCCCGTACTCGATGGGGTGGCACGGGGCACCGACGGGGCCGGACGCGGGGGACGGGGCGCACTGGCAGCTGCACGCTCACGTCTACCCGCCGCTGCTGCGGTCGGCGACGGTGAAGAAGTTCATGGTGGGCTACGAGATGCTGGCGGAGCCGCAGCGGGACATCACCCCGGAGCAGGCGGCGGGGCGGCTGCGGGACCTCCCGGCCGTGCGGTGGCAGTAAGGGAACCCTTGCACGGCGGCGGCGGCGCGCTATGCTGTGCTCCGGGGCGCGGGGGGTGGCGGAGCCCGTGCCCCGGCCCGTTCTGAAAGGGGATCCCATGGCCCGACCGATGCCGCGGCGCGCGTTCGTGACGGGGGCCCTGGCGACGGCGACGGCCGCGGCCGCAGGGCGCGTGCTCCGCGCGGAGGCCGCGGCCGCTCCTCCGGTGCCGCCCCTCGGCACGATCGGCAAGCTGAAGGTCAGCCGCATCCTGCTCGGCGGCAACCTCCTCACCCACTTCACCCACGGGCGGGACCTGAACTACACCTACCGGCTCGCCGCGCACTACAACACCCCCGCCAAGATCATCCAGACCCTCGAGGTCGCCGAGACGAACGGCATCAACACGCTCTCCGTCCACACCGCCAACAACTACTCGGCGTGGCAGCCCGGCGGCGTGATCCACACCCTCCTGCAGCACCGGAAGAACGGAGGGAAGATGCAGTGGATCATCTGCCCGACCGCGCCGCTGAGCGACGACCTGGCGGCCTACAAGCAGATGGTGAAGCGCCTCGCCGACACGGGGTGCGACGCGCTGTACCTCTGGGGGGTCTACGCCGACTCGATGGTCGCGCGGGGCGCCGTCGACCAGATGGCGAAGGCCGTGCAGGCGGGGAAGGACGCGGGGCTCCCCTCCGGCGTCGGCGGGCACGACCTGCGGGTCGTCCAGGTCTGCGAGGAGAAGCAGGTCGAGGCGGACTTCTACATCAAGACCTTCCACCACCACAAGTACCCGACCGCGCCGCGGCCCGAGCAGGTCAAGAGGCCGACCTCGGAGATCCCGGGCTACTGGTGCAGCGACCCGCAGGCGGTGATCGAGACGATGAAGGGCGTGACGAAGCCGTGGATCTCCTTCAAGATCATGGCGGCCGGCGCCATCCCGCCGAAGGACGCCATTCCGTACGTCTTCAACAACGGGGCCGACCACACGCTGCTCGGGATGTTCGACTTCGAGATCGCGGAGGACGCGGCGATCGCCCGCGACGCGCTGGCGGCCGTCAAGCGCGAGCGGCCCTGGAGAAGCTGACGAGACCCGCCGGGCGCCCTGGCGCTTCAATCCCGTTTCATGCCGGGCCGCCCCGCCGACACCCACAGCGCGAGCGAGCACGTCTCGATGAAGCAGAGATCGCCCCGGCACCACGGAACGTCCACTGCGGCGAGGAGCGCCGGCCCGTCGAGCCCCTCCACGAGCGCCGCCCCCGCGAAGAGGCCTCGCCCGACGTGCGGCGGACTGGTGTAGTTCTCCCCCCCGACGAAGCGGTCCCCGAACGCCATCCACCAGCCGGGGCACGCCTCCCGCACCGCGCGCAGCCGCTTCGCGGCGAGCCCGTTGGTCCGCGTCCGCAGCAGCTCCCCCACCGGCGCGACGAGGTCGACGGTGCGCGCCAGCTTGAAGGCGTGGAGGTGCGCGGACGTGGATTCCGTCTTCTCGAGGATCCTCGGGTTCACGCGGTCGAGGTTGACGCGCAGCTCGAGGACCTGCCGGGCGCGGGCGAGGGCCTGCTTCTCGGTCTCCGCGTCGCCGGCCAGGCGGGCGAGCTGCACGAGCCCGACCAGCCCCGCCGCGTCGCCGTTCAGCCGCTGGGCCTCGTCCTTCACGTGGTCTTGCTTCCGGATGTCGAACCGGTAGTCGGCCGCCAGGAGCGGCTGCATCCGGGTCTTGATCGCGGGCCAGTGTGCCTTTGCGGCGTCGGGAGCCTTCACGGCGTGGACGTATTCCCAGAAGGCGTAGACGCCGAGGGCGCCGGCCGCGCGGCCCCGGCCCTTGATGCGGAGCGCGTCGGGAACGTCGTACGACTCGCGCGGCTTACCGGCCGTGTTGTCGTATCCCTCCTCGGCCCACGGCGGCGCCGCCGCGAGCTGGGCGGCGAGGAAGGCCTTCGCCTTCGCGGCCGCCGCCGGCGCCAGGTACGGCAGCGCGAGGGCGAGCGCGTGGAAGACCTGGTCCGGGTGGTTGAAATACGCCTCGTAGCCGCTGATGCCGAGGGTGTTGTGGAAGGCCTTCCAGGGGAAGCCGTCGAGGAACTCGGCGACGTGGGCGTCGAGCTTCGCCGCGACGCGCTTCGTCTCCGGGCCCTGCGGGGCGGCGGCGTCGGACGCGGGGACGGCGTCGACGGCGGCGGCGACGTCCGCGTCCGTCAGCGAAACCGGCTCGGTCACGGCGTCGCCGCCGAGGGTCTCGACGATGTTCTGGGCACGGAGAGGGGCGCCGGGGAGACCGGCGGCCGCGAGGAGGAGGAGGATCGCCGGCGCGCGTCCCGGGGATCGGCTCGCCATGTCGTGACCGTCCGGAGGGAACCCTCGTTCGCGCGGTGATCATCGCCGATGGGGGGGGCGCCTGTCAACGATCGGGGCGCGTCGCGCCGATCGCCTGCGGGCCCGGGCGGAGCGGGATCCGGACGTTGTAGGCGTGCTCCCGCCGGCTGTCCTCGTCGACGGCGAACATCAGCACCGCCGGCCAGCCGTTCTCGAAGTAGAGCTGCGGGCGCTCGAGCGAGTGGAGCTTCTGCGCGCGGCCGCCCTCCCACGCCACCTCCGTCGTCGCCACCAGCGGGTGCTTCGCGAGCCGCCAGTCGAGCCCGTCGTCGGACTGGAAGAGCGCGGTCGACTTCCCCTTGCCCGTGAAGTGCCCGGCGTTGTCCTTGACGATCGCCCAGTAGCGTCGGCCGTCGCACCAGATGAACGGGTCCTCCGCCGCGAAGGCCACGCCCTCCTTCACGAAGACCGGCTTCGGGTGCTTCGTGAAGGGGCCCGTCGGCGCGTCGGCCGTGGCGATGGCGTGCAGGACGGGGCCGCCGAACGGCAGCTTGTTCCTGTTGTCGACCGCCTTGTAGACCATCAGGTAGCCGCCGCCGGGGCGTCCGGCGACGGACGGGTTGTTGGCGCAGAGCGCGTCGAGGAATCCGGGCGTCGGCTCGATCAGCGGCTTGTCCTGGCGCCGCCACGGCCCGTCCGGGGAGTCGGCCACCGCCACGCCGATGCGCTGGTTGTTCCGGTGGGTCCAGTTCAGCGTCCGCATGGCCACGCCGTCGCCGGTGTTGCCCATGTAGTAAAGGTAGTACTTCGTCCCGAACCGGTGGACGTTCGGGTTGTGGGTGCAGAGCCCGTCCCAGAACGCCTGACCGCGGGGCGGGAGGGCCACGTCGCCATGCCGCAACGGCCCCAGCGGCGTGTCGCCGACGGCGTGGGCGATCTCCGAGTGGGTGACCCAGGCGTTGTGGCCGAGCTTGCGCGGCCAGCGGGAGTAGTAAAGGTGGCACTTCCCGTCGTCGCCCTTCACCATCGTGCCGCACCAGATGTAGTAATCCGGGTCGATGAGCCTGGCGGACTCCGGAATGGGCCGGAGCATGGCGGCGAAATCGGGATCGGCGAGAGGTCCCGGCGCGCCGGAGGGTGCGGCCGCGTCCCCGGCCCATCCCGCGGCCATCCCGGCGAGCCCGATGGCGATCCCAAGCGCCGGCGTGCAGATCCTCATCGGTCCCCCTGCTGCTTCTGTGCCGGGACCACCGTGACCACCAAGGTGGCCGCCTTGAGGCCGTTCGCGGTGGTGGTCAGGGTAACGCGGCCCGGGTCGTACGACCGGAACGCGATGGAGTCCTGGCCGTTGCGCGTCGTGAAGTCGAACGTCTGGCCGGTGGGGAAGAGCCCCTTGCCGGCCGTGATGCCGACCTGGCCCTTCACGGTGTTGCCGATCGGCTTCCCGGAGACGTCGAGCACCTCGACGGTCACCCGGATCTCGGTGCCGTCGTCGGGCAGCGTGGTCCGGTCGGCGGTCAGGCGCAGCCGGGCCGGGGTGCCATCCGGGAGTTTCTGGACAGCGGAAGGCACGGGCGGTGCAGGGGCGGCCGGGGCCGTCGCCGGCGACATGTGCATCCCCGGCTTCATCGGCTTCTTGGGCACGAAGGCCGTGACGCCTTTCACTGCCAGGACGAGCCCGGGGTCCGAGAGGTCGCCGGGGCTGGCGGCCATCAGGCCGACGCGGTGAATGACCGGGCCGGGAATCGTGAGCGTGCCGCCGTCGACCTTCACCTCGGCGGTGATGTCGACCGGCGTGTGGCCGGCGAGGTCCTGCGCGAGGATCTGCTTGCCGGCCAGACCGCCGGTCGTGGTCAGGGTGAGGCTGGCGAATTCGCCGAAAATGCCGACAGGCCGGTCCAGCTTCCCGACGTCGAGGGTCACGTCGGCCAGCGGGAAGACGAGCCCCGATTTGTTCCCGCTGCCCAGATTCCGCGGGATGCTCGCGACGGCGACCTCCCCGTCGGGGTGCCGGCAGCAGAGCACATAGGGCGGCTCCTGGCTGCCGTCGGGCATGCGGACGGTCGGCAGCGCCATCCCGCCCCGGGCGATGCGCGCCGGCGCCGGCTTGCTCTTGAAATCGTTGAGCAGGACTTCATCGATCAGGAACGTGTCGCCCTTCGGGAACGGCTGCGCGATGCGGTGCCAGCGGACCGCGCGGACGACTTCGTCGATGCGCCGTTTGACGTCGCGGAAGGAGGGCTTGAAGAACTCGTCGGGCTTGCCGTTGGGCATCGGGTCGGTCAGCGGGTGGCGCATGATGCCGTAGGCGGAGCCGGTGCCCGCGCCGATGGTGACCTCGTCCTCGCAGTTGATGAGGCGGCGGTCCTTCGGGTCGTCTTTCGCCAGGAAGGTGGCGATGCGGCGAATGGTCTCGGGGATCGAGACCGCAATGGCCACATCGTAGGTGCGGTACAGGTCGCCCTGCCCGCCGGCTTCCATCCACACGTCCGGCGCCGTCGCGCGGGCCGCGGGCGTGAGTTTGAACTTCCAGAGCGGCTTTCCAGGGACGCCGATGCCCCAATCGACTTTCCACTGGCCGATGCCGGCTTCTTGCGACCACTTCAGCCGCTCGCGCCAGTACGTTTCGCTGTCGATTGCCAATTCGTCCATGTTCGGGCGCGAGTTGCAGATCCACAGGCCCAGGTCACGCCAGCCCCTGGCCTTGACGTCCTTGCTCAATTTCACGAGCCGCTCAGCGGGTGTGCCCTTGTATGAAGGAAATCGGGCCGAATCCAACTCGATGCTGCCGCGGCGCGGGTCGTTGTGCCCGCCGCCGATGGGGAAATCGAAGGCGTCGTCGAGGAGGAAGGTCAGGTCGGCCCGGGTCGCGGGGTAGAATCCAAGCCAGTTCTGGTGGGTGCCGGGGCCGAACAGGTTGGCCTCCACCATCATGTCCGCCTGGTCGCTGGCATTGGTGTAGCTGCAGGCGAAGCCCTGGACAATCCAGGTTCAGAAATAGTCGGGCACGGTGCTGGGCGCGTCCTGGACAAGGCTCGGCTCGGCGGGGCACAGCCCGGCGGACAGCGCGAGCAGGATGGGCATCCCTTTCATTTCAGCTCCACCTCCACGGCACCCTCCCGGTGCGACAGGTTCAGCCTCAGCAGGCCAGCCGCCGCATCCCACCCCGCCTCCCCGGCGGCCGCGGGCGCGATTCGGACCTCCGGCTGGCGCGCGCAGGTGATCGACAGCTCCGTCGGGCGCTCCGGGTACTCGGTGTTCGCCTGCAGCCAGAACCGCTTTCCCTGATCCGCGACCCTGGCCAGCACGTAGGAATGCACCTGGGCCTTGCCGGCGACGGACGTGACCAGGGCGGCATTCACCGGGACTTTGAAGGACTGGGCCTCGTCCACGTTCTCGTTGGCGTTCATCACCACGAGGGTGTCCCCGGCGCGCTCGGCGAAGGCGTCGCCCTCATACCAGGCCGGGTAGGCGGCGTCGACCGCCTGCTTCGCCGCGGCGACGTCCTGGAACTGGGAGACCGGAACGTTCCGGATCCCGGGCCCCAGCGGCACGTCGCCCTGCGGCAGGACGACGATGCGGTGGTAGCGGCCGGTGTTCGGGAGGATCTCCCAGAGCTGCCCGTCGATGGCGCCCATCTTCTTGAAGCCGTACGTGCCGGCGAAGAGCGGTCCGTATTCGACGTAGTGCGGCCAGGCCACCGCGTCCGGTTTCGCCGTCTTGTCGTTGAAGACCGCGAGCCGGGTGTTCTGGAGCAGGTCGGCCTTGCCGGGCACCAGCCGGTGCGCGAGGGTGGCGCGGATCAGCGGCACGACGAAGCGCTTGAAGGTGTCCGTGGTCTCCCAGGCGTCGTTCCAGAGCGCGGACTTCCAGGGCCCCTCCGGCGAGCGGGAGGCCTCCTTGACGCCGTAGCGCAGGGTCTGTCCGTCGAGGCTGTAGAGGCTGCAGCCCCGCGCGATGCCCTGGACGAACATCAGGGTCCACCAGATGCGGGGCATGGTCCGGAGCTTGCCGCTGCGCTCGCCGCGGCAGACGTTGATCCCGTCAAAGCCGGCGTTCTGCCAGTAGAAGCCGCCGTCCTCCCACGCGCCGTGCGCCAGCGTGACGCCGCCGAGCCACAGGCCCATCACCGCGCTTTCCGTGTAGAACTGCCGGCGGATGATGTTGTTCTTCTGCGTGAAGACGATGTACGGGCCGTACTCCTTGAGGAACTCGCCCTGCTGGTCCCAGAGGTCCTGCCAGGCGTCGTCCTTGTAGGTCCCGTCGGCCTCGTGGTAGAAGCGGCCGTGCTTCGCGAGGATCCTCACCATGCGCCGGTGGTAGTCGCCGTCGCCGGTGTCGCCCTTCGCCTTCTCATAGACCTTCTTGATCGTCTCGCCGCCCTGGATGCCGAGGAAGTTCGGGAACTTCTGGCAGGTCCACTCGATGTCGGCGAGCGTGATCTGCGTCGGCGGGTGCGTGCGCATGAGGAACGGGTGCGGCATCGTGTCGACGCCCTGGAGCGCCTCCTCGATCGTCAGGCCCTTGTCGATGAAGCCCTCGACGATGATGGCGACGTGCGGGCGTATCTCCTCGGGCATGTCGGACTTGAAGGTGGTGAAGGGGACCCAGCGCGAGGCCTCGAGGGTGAAGAGCGGGTGCTCGGGCGAGATCGGCCGCACGAGCGGCTTCTTCGCGTAGTCGCGGTTGACGGTGAAGCGGCGCGCCGGCGACCACGGTCCGAGCACCGGCCCCTTGATGCCGCGGATGCGCCAGTACCACGTGCCCGGCTCCGGCAGCTTCTCCTGCGGCGGCGTGTACCACGGCTGGTCCTGGCTCATCGGCAGCCGGACGTCGACGGGGCTGGCAAAGTCCTGCGTCCTCGACCACTGGAGCTGGTAGTCGACGGCCAGCGGGATCGCCTTCCAGCGGAACATGGTCGCGATGTCTGTGAACGTGGCGCCGTCGAGCGGCGACCGCGGCTCGGGGATCGCGGTCATCGTTTCGACGACAGAGACGGACGAGACGGACCCGGCCCCGTTCTTGAGCTCGAGCAGGAAGGGGATCTCGTCCTCCTTGCCGGCCGCGGCGTTCAGGTCGAAGGTGAAATCGCCGCCGGTCGCGATCGTCCCCAGCGTGGACGGCTTCGCCTTCGGGTCGAGCGGGCGGAAGATCACCTCGACGGGCGTCCCAGCAGCGGACCTGCCGCTGCAGACGTAGTGCCGGTTGAAGTCCAGCCGCAGCGCGGCCGTCAGTGTCCCCTTCGATTCCTGCAGCAGCGGGCGGATGTCGCCGGTGGTGGAGACGGTCTGCGGCTGGGAGGGGACGCCGTCGACGAAGACGGCGCAGGGCGAGTGGAGCGAGGGCGTCCGCCCCGCGGCCAGCGCCTCCCACAGCGCGCTGACCTGGCGGAACGTGCTGGTGCCGTTCTGCGTGAGAAGGAAGGCGTTGCCGTTGAGGCGCGACGACTTCGGCGGCAGGGGGAACGGGAACTGGCCGACCTCGGGGTCGATGAGGTTGACCTGGAACCCACCGTGGCCGACGCCCCAGATCATCGAGCCGGTCCCCACCTTGCCCGGGGTCGGCAGCAGCGTGGAGAGCCCGACGCCGCAGCCCGTGGACTCCGACTCCATGCTGACCTTGCAGAGCCCGCCGATCCACGACGGGCGCGTCTCGGCGCCGTTCAGGTAGCCTTTCAGCGGGGTCTTCATGCGCTGGATCAGGGGGTCGTTCATCAGCTCCGTCCCCCAGCTGCCCTTGATGCCGTTGCCGCTGCCTACGTAGGCGATCCAGAGCGGGTCGGCACCCTCATTCTCCCAGCGGAGGTGGCAGACCAGGACGGGCAGCCCCGGCGGCAGCTCGAACGTCTCGGTGACCTTCACGCCCTTCGCGAAGCCGGTCATGCGGCGGACGAGCGTGAGCGAGGGGGTGCCGTTGCCGGTCACGGACGCGGTGCAGGATTCCACGGCGGACGTGCCGGGGAAGGGGACGAGACCGAAATCGGCGGGGTTGTTGTTGGCGATGCGCCCGCGGTTCATGTTGTCGATCCAGAACTCGAGCTGGCCGCGGTGGATCATTGTCCACGGCTCGAGACCGGCGCCGCGCTTCTTCTCATCCGCCGGCGGCGCCTGCGGGCTGCGGGCAGGGGCGATCTCCCGGCCGGGCTGCGGGTCGAATCCCAGCGTCCATCCGTCCTTCGCGAGCCGCATCCGGACGACGCCGTTGCGCAGCTCGCCGGCAGCCTCGCCGGCGGACGCCCGGGCCGACAGGATTCCCGGCTGAGGCGGCCCCGACGCGGTCGCCTTGACGACGAGGTCGAGCCGGGATCGCGGCGCGAGGGAGAGGGGGACCCACGCCGTCGGGCGGCCGTCGCGTGCGCCCCTTGTCACTGGCCAGGGCTGCTTCCCGTCGGCGCTCTCCACGGCGAGCGCCATGCCGGCCGGGGCGCCGAGACGTCGGGCCAGCGTCTCGAGGTCCAGTTCCACGGCATGGGCGTACACCGGCAGGTCGGCGTAATTGACGACCGTGACGGGAACCCTATCCGAGCCGGGAGCAGCCGTCGGGGTGGACAGGACAGCAATCCCCAGGATCCAGGCCGACAGGGATTGCGATTTCACGGTTTGTCCTCGTCGAGGATCATCAGGTGCCCGCCGTTGGGCTCCATCGCGATCGGGATCACCGTCTTCGCATCGACGTCCTGTTGCGAGCGCGTGGCGACCTGCTTGCCCGGCGTGTCGCTGAACAGGATGGCCTTGTACTTCCGGTCCGCGGCGAGGAAGGCCAGGGGGAAGGGGTACGCCTCGGCCTTGGCGCCGGACAGGCTCGCGACGTACCAGGTTGTGCCTCGCCGGCGGGCGACGGTGACGTACCGGTTGGCCTCCGCGGTGACCTTCATCTCGTCAAAGCGCATCGGGATCTTCTCGACGAACTCGATCTCGCCGCCGCTGTTTTCGCCGCCCGGCGCCCATTGTTTCGTGCCGCCGCGGACGCTGTGCCGTCCGTACCAGACGCCGAGCATCGCGGCCTGGTGGCAGTGCGTCTTGGATTTGCGGCCGATCTCGGGCGTGTAGTCGAACGGGCCCATCAGAAAGCGCGTAAAGGTTAGCATGACGTCGTGGACGGACTTCAGTCCCGGCGGCACGGAGTGCTCCGCCTCGTCACCGGCCCCGCCCTCGACGTTCATCAGATTCGGGTACGTGCGCGAAAGGCCGTACGGATAGTAGCCGTCGTGGATGACGCAGAGGAGCTTGTGCTCGGCGGCCTTCTTCACCAGGTAGGCGACGGTCCGCTCGTTCTCCTGGCTGCCGGCCGGCGTGAAACCGGGCTTGACCCCGGCGATGCCCATCTTCTCGTACGCGGCGAAGACGTCCTCGATCGCGTGCTCGCCGCCGAACTCCTTGAAGAGCGCGCTGCGGACATAGACGCAGACGCCGACCGGCGGGTTGAGGCTATTGCCGTAGGCGGTCAACTCCTCCATGTTCAGGTCGACCAGATTACCGCCGTTGAAGGAGTTGGGCCTGAACGGGACGTACCCTTTGGCCGGCACCATCGGGTTGCCTTTGACGTTCTCGCGCCACTCGGGGTGCTTCTCCCAGAACTCCTTCTTGTTCCTGTCGAAGTTCGCGATCTCCTCCGGCGTCCACTTCGTCTCGGCCCCGTTCCACGAGTGGTCGATCTCCATGTACTCGAACTGGTGTGCGGAGGCGAAATCCAGGAGCCTCTTCAGCTCGTCGGTGACCATCTGTGCATTGCGGATCTGGCAGATCGCCTTGCCCGGCCGCAGCCAGGAGATGTCGATGGCGCAGGGCGGGTTGAGGTTGTCGACGAGGAATCGGTTCTCGTAGAGCTTGCCCAGCGTCTCGCCGATGATCAGGACTTCCCAGGAGGTCTTGAAGGGCGGCTTGCCCGACACCGGTTGTCCGCCGCCGCAGAGCGTGTTGGGGACCTCCTTCCTGGCCTGCCAGGTGACCATCGAGTAGTCCGAGCGGTCCGCGTCGGTGAGCGAGACCCAGTGCCCCTGCCCGACGTCCACCGTGACTGCGCATTCGCTCTTCCGGTTCATCTCGTCGATCTTCAACCGGCCGTACGCGTATTCGCGGTTGTCGTAGATGGGGTGGTTGGCCGTGAACCGGAACTCCGTGAGTCGTCTCTTCACCATGACCTCGTCCAGGTTTGGCTGCTTCGGAAACTCGTAGCGGACGGCCGCGCCTTCGCCATAGGCGCGTAGGACGACGTTCAGCAGGCGCAGCTTGCCGCCGGTCTCCTGAAGCGTGAGCATCAGCTGGTTGTAGTGGTCGCGGACCTCGCTGAGGTTTCCCCAGGGCGCTTTCCAGGTGGAGTCGCCGGAGGCCGGTTCTGCGCCGGTCAGCTTGTAGCCGCCTTCGAAATTGTCGGCGGACAGTTCCACGCCCAGCAGGCCGTCGGCGATGAGCGTGTGGTCCTCGAGGGAGATGCTCCAGCGCGGCTGTCCGTCCTTCAGGGCGACCTCGACCCGGACGCGGCCGTCGGGCGACCGGAGGGGCGGGATGTCCTCGGCGCACAGCGTCGCGCCCGCCAGGGTGGCGGCCACGGCCACGCCGAGGCCGCGAAGAGGTGGCGTCGTCTTGCGGCCGCTCATTTCTCCTCCTGCGGTGTTCGCGTGACTAGTCTTCGTCGCCGCCGGGCGTCGCCAGCCGGAGCGCGTGCTGTGCGTACCGGGCGAAATGGCCCGAGAGCC
>CAYUME010000051.1:13298-13879 GCA_964445475.1 uncultured Planctomycetia bacterium | reverse complement strand
CTCGTCGCCGCGGCGACCGGGAGCCCGGACGTGAAGGCGGTCTCGGACTTCCGGGAGCTGAACGCGGACAAGGCCGTCGACGCCGTCCTGCTGGCCCTGCCCGTCCACTGGCACAGCCTGCCGGCCCTGGACGCCGCCCGGCACGGCAAGCCGATGTACCACGAGAAGCCGATGGCGATGTCGTTCGAGGAGGCGCGCCGCGTGCGCGAGGCGGTGCGGGCGAAGGGCGTCGTCTTCCAGCACGGCACCCAGCAGCGGTCGGACGCCCGCTTCCGCTGGGCGTGCGAGCTGGCGCGGAACGGCCGGCTGGGGAAGCTGATGGAGATCCACGTCTCGGTCCCCGGCGGCAAGCGCGGGCCGGCCTTTCCCGAGCAGCCGGTGCCGGACTGGGTGGACTGGGACCGCTGGGTCGGGCCGGCGCCGGCGACGCCGTTCCACGAGGAGCGGCTCAAGCGCGACAACCACGAGAACATGTCCCCGTTCTCGCTGGGGATGATCTCCTGCTGGGGCATCCACCATCTTGACATCGCCCAGTGGGGCAACGGCACCGACGCCACGGGCCCGGTTGCCGTCGAGGGGGA
>CAYUME010000051.1:0-13288 GCA_964445475.1 uncultured Planctomycetia bacterium | reverse complement strand
CGCGATGCGCGACGGCCGTTTCGCGGGTTACGTCGTCGCCGTCGAGGGGGAGGGGGAGTTCCCGAAGGAGGGCGGATTCGACGCCATCCTGCGCTGGAAGGTCCGCTTCGAGTTCGCGAGCGCCGCCCCCGTGACCTTTGTCAACGACGGCACGCCGGGATTCCAGCACGGCGTGAAGTTCGTCGGCGAGACCGGCTGGGTCCACGTCGACCGCCGCCGGATCACGGCGGGCAACGACGCCCTGCTGAAGGATCCGCAGAACGCGTGCGGGGCGATGCCCGAGAGGCTTCCCGTCAGCGGCGACCACGTCCGGAACTTCGTCGACGCGGTGAAGGGGAAAGCCCCGGCCCTCTGCGGGGTCGAGATCGCCGTCCGGTCCGACACGCTCTGCCAGCTCGCGCTCGCCGCCGTGAAGGCGGGCCGGAAGCTCGCGTGGGACCCGGCCGCCGAGCGGATCCCGGGCGACGACGCGGCCGCCGCCCTGCTCCGGGCGCGCCCCTTCCGGGGAACGTGGTCGCTGCAGGGATGAGGACGGCCGCCACGCGGCCAGCCGACGCGCCCGGCCTCCGCCCCGCGCCCCGCACCGCCCCGGCGCGACGCGCAATCCACATCCCATGGCCACATATCGCCTCATTACTTAACCTGAGTGTGTACAAATGAACACACCTCTGTTCATTTGTACACACTTGATGCAGGCAGGCCGATCGCGCCGGGAGGCGAGCGCGTTCGCGGGGTCCGCCTCCGCTTCCCCTGCCGCCTTCCGCCCGCCGGAAGCGGGGGCGCTCCTTATCGGGTTCCTTGGACATGTTCGGTCTGGTCTGTTAATATAAATACACTGAGAAGGCCGGGGGCCGCGCGGGCCCGCCATCCCGAGGATCCCGTTGGGGGAAGAGCGCCATGTCCCGGATCACCCGCCGCGACCTCCTCGGCAGCGCCGCCGGCGCCGCCGCCGCGTCCGCCCTGCCCTTCCGCCCCGTCTTCGCCGCCGACGCGCCCCCCTCCGACACGATCCGCATCGCCGTCTGCGGCGTCAAGGGCCGCGGCGGCAACCACGTCCAGGAATGGCTCAAGATGAACGATGTCGAGATCGCCGGGATCTGCGACGTCGACACGGCCGTCACCGGCAACGTCATGAAGTCGATCGAGAAGAAGCAGGGAAAGGCGCCGCGGTTCGAGCAGGACTGGCGGAAGCTGATGGAGGACAAGTCGATCGACGCCGTCTCCATCGCCACCTGCAACCACACGCACACGCTCCTCTCCATCTGGGCGCTGCAGGCCGGCAAGCACGTCTACGTCGAGAAGCCGCTGAGCCACAACGTCTGGGAGGGCCGGCAGCTCGTCAAGGCCGCCCGCAAGTTCAAGAAGTGCGTCCAGCAGGGGTCCCAGAGCCGCTCCTCGGGCGGGTGCTTCAAGCTGGCGACGTTCCTGGCGGCGGGGAAAATGGGGAAAATCCCAGTCTCCCGCGGCCTCTGCTACAAGCGGCGCACGAGCATCGGGACGAAGCCGGACGGCACCCCGCCGCCGACGGTGAACTACGACCTCTGGCTCGGCCCCGCCCCGACCCGCCCCTTCAACCCGAACCGGTTCCACTACAACTGGCACTGGAACTGGGACTACGGCTGCGGCGACATCGGCAACCAGGGCATCCACGAGATGGACAAGGCCCGCTGGTACCTCGGCAAGGCGGTCCATCCCCGCACCGTCGTCAGCCTCGGCGGCCGCTTCGGCTACGAGGACGACGGCCAGACCCCCAACACCCAGATCGCCTGCCTCGACTACGCGGACGGGACGCAGATCATCTTCGAGGTCCGCGGCTTGGACACGGACGCCTACCTGGGCGAGAAGATCGGGAACGTCTGCCACTGCGAGAAGGGGCACACCTCCGGGACCTCGGCCTTCGACGCCGGCGGCAAAAAGATCCCCGTCGAGGCGGAGGGGGAGCCCCACCCCGGCGGCCACTTCCGGAACTTCATCAACGCCGTGAAGGCCGACGACCCCTCGCTCCTGAACGCCGACGTCCTCGAGGGTCACCTGTCCTGCGTCCTCTTCCACATCGCCAACATCTCCTACCGCCTCGGCGAGGAGGTCCCCTTCGACGCCACGAAGACGCCCTTCGGCAAGAACGACGCCGGCAACGAGACCTTCGACCGGATGTGCGCGCACCTCAAGGAGAACAACGTCGACCTCTCCAAGACGAAGTACCGGATGGGCCCGGTCCTCGCGTTCGACCCCGACACGGAGACGTTCGTCGGCAACGCCGCGGCGGACAAGCTGCTCACGCGCGAGTACCGGCCCCCGTTCGTGGTGCCGGCGATCAGCTAGGGCGCGCCCGCGCCGAAACGCGGCGCGGCACGCGACCCGACGCCTGGAGGATCCGACCATGACGCCGTTCGCCCGAGCCCTGCGCCCCCTGGTACCGGCCTGTCTCCTGGGACTCGCCTCCGCGGCCGTCGCCGCCCCCGCCCGCGACGACGCGGCGGCCGAGAAGCTCGGCTGGCGCCTCAGCATGGCCTCGTACACGCTGCGCGCGATGCCCTTCACCGAGGCGGTCGAGGCCACCGCCGGCCTCGGCCTCAAGTACATCGACATCCACCCCTACGCGATGGCGTTCAGCAAGGAAAACCCGGCCAAGACCAACCACGACCTGCCCGCCGAGACGAAGGACCAGATGAAGGCGATCCTCAAGGCCGCCGGGCTCCGCCCCGTCTCGTACGGCATGGTCCGGCTGGGCGACACCGAGGAGTCCGCCCGGAAGGTCCTCGCCTTCGCGAAGGAGATGGGCGCCGAGAACGTCGTCTGCGAGGCGAAGCCCGAGCAGATGGCGATGCTCGACAAACTGACGGCGGAATACGGCGTGAATATCGCCCTCCACAACCACCCCAAGCCGTCGATCTACTGGGACGCCGACACCGTCCTGAAGGCCTGCGAGGGGCGGGGGAGGCGCATCGGGTCGTGCGCCGACACCGGCCACTGGCAGCGCTCGGGCCTCGACCCCCTCGACTGCCTGAAGCGGCTCGAGGGCCGGATCGTCAGCTACCACTTCAAGGACGTCGTCGCGCAGGGCAAGGGCTGGGGCGACGTCCCGTGGGGGACCGGGAAAAGCAACGCGAAGGCGATGATGGCCGAGATGAAGCGCCAGGGATTCAAGGGCGTCGTCTCGATCGAGTACGAGCACGGAAAGGGACAGGAGCTGCTCGACAACATCACGAAGTGCATCCGGTTCTTCGACGAGACGGCGGCCGAGCTGGCGAAGTGACGCTCGCGGGCGGATTCCGTCCACGGTCTATAGTCCCCGACTTGACTGACGGGGGTTTCCCGCTTCCGTGAACCCTCCTGGGATGAGGAGCCGCCGATGCGCGCCGATGCATGCCGATTGATGACGAGGGCTCTCCCGTTCTTCACGCTCCTGATCGTCGCCGGTTTCACGTCCTCCGCCCGGGCCGCGGACGCGGGGTTCGCCCTCCAGGAGAAAGCCGGGGAGTGCGTCGACGTCCTCCTCGACGGGAAGACTGTCGCCCGGTACATGTGCGCCTACGACAAGTCCACGCCGGAGCGGCTGCACGAGACGTACAAGCCCTACCTGCACGTCTTCGACGCCGAGGGAAAGGCGCCGATCACGAAGGGCCCCGGGGGGCAGTACACCCACCACCGCGGCATCTTCATCGGCTGGAACAAGCTCGGCTTCGGGGGAAAGACCCACGACCGCTGGCACATGAAGGGCGGCGAGCAGGTCCACCAGAAGCTCCTGGCGCAGAAGGCCGGGGCGGAGGAGGCCTCCTTCACCAGCCTCGTCCACTGGAACGACCCGGACGGAAAGCCGATGGTCGTCGAGGAGCGCACGATGGCGTTCCGCCGCGCCCCGGCCCCCGGCCGCCTCCTGGTCGACTTCACCTCGACGCTCGCGGCCCCGGCCGGCGCCGTCCAGCTCGACGGCGACCCCGAGCACGCCGGCATCCACTTCCGGCCCGCCAACGAGATCGTCTCCGACGAGACGGTCTACGTCTACCCGAAGGAGGGGGCCGACGCGCACAAGGACGTCGACTACCCTTGGGTGGGGGAGTCGTACACGCTGGGCGGGAAGCGGTACAGCGTCGTCCAGATGAACCCCCCGGGGAACCCGAAGGGGACAAAGTACTCCGCCTATCGCGACTACGGCCGCTTCGGCGCCTTCCCGAAGGCCGAGATCCCCTCCGGCAAGTCCATCACACTCAAGTACCGCTTCCTGATCGCGGACGGCGAGATGCCGGGCGCGGAGATGATCCAGACAGGCTGGGACGCGTTCGCGGGCGTCTCGAGCCCGAGCCCGGTCCCGAAGACGACCGTCACGCCGGCGGCAGCGAAGAACAAAAAGAAGTAGACGTGTGGACGTGCGAGAAGAGAACGGCGCGGCCGCGATCGGCCGCGCCGTTTTTTTTCGCGCCGTGGACGCGCCGGACACCGTCTCCGCAACGCGCGGTCACCGCCGCCCTCCCGCCGGCACGACCACCGTGCCCTGGTAGCCCACCCGCGTCACGACCGGCAGCTCCAGCACGGCGTTGACCGGGCCGCCGACCGGCAGGCGCCGGAACCCCTGCAGATCCACCTGCTGCACGCGCAGGTCGAGGACGACACGGCGCGACTCGACCTCCGCGACGACCGCCGTCCAGTGCCGGTCGGACGCCGCCTTGAAGGCGTCCGCCCAGGCCTTTACCTGCGGCGGGAGCCGGTGGCACTCGACGGTCTCCAGCGCCTCGCGGTGTCCGCGGGCGCGGGTCTCCGCGGCGGGGTCCGCCATCCGCCGCGCCGCGGCCTGGAGCGCCTTCTCGATCGTCCGCTTCGCCTCCTCCGCCGCCCGTGCGTTCCACCAGCGAACCCAGTCCTCCGGCCGCCGCCCCGCGTCGACACCGGCCAGCCGCACGAGCGCGTCGTGCACGACGGCGCGCTCATACCACCCCCCCTCCTCCTCGACCTTCAGCACCTTCGCGTCGAGGACGACGCCGTCCTGGACGACGCCGACCTTCGGGTCGGGGATGGCGACGCCGGCGGCCAGTTCGATGTCGTAGTCCGGCACGTACGACGACTGGCTGGAAAGCAGGCAATAGCCGCGGTTGGTGGAGCCCCAGAGCATCGTGTAGCGGCGGACGAGGAGCGGCAGCCACCGGGCGTCGCCGGTCCAGCCGAGGACCTCGGCGGCACGGGCGCGGGTCGCGCGGTCCCCGGAGGCGAGCCGGCCGGCGAAATACCGCGTCGCCCACCCCTCGGGGTCGCCGAGGGCGCCCAGCGAGGCCGCGACGGCCTTCAGCACCCCCCCGTCGGCCTCGCCCATCGCCCGCCGCGCCAGCGGGGGGACCGCGGAGGGATCCTTCGTGTCGCGCAGCGCGAGGGCCGCCGAACGACGGAGGGCCGGATCGGGGCTCCGCAGCGCACGCACGGCGCCGTCGATCCTCGCGGTGACCGGCTGCCCATCGAGCCGCCCGCGCGCCTCCGCTTCCGCCGGCGTGGGAGGGGATTGTCCCCCGTCGCCCCCGGGTCGCAACCGGGCGGCCGGGGCCCCTCCCGCTGCCCGTCCCACCACCGACTCCGGCACGTCGCACGGGGGCAGCAGGGCGCCGTCCTCCCCGAAGAGGGAAAGCTCGTCCTCCGTACCGGCAGCGGGCGGGGTCGTCGGGGGGGCCGGCTCACGCGTCGCCGCGGGAGGGGCGACCGGCTTCGCCTCGACCGCGAGAACCTGGGCCCGCCGGATCCGGCAGGTCCCGATCCGCGTCTCCAGCACGAGCGTCTCGCCGTCGTCCCCGTCGCGGACGACGCCCTCGAGGGTGTTCCCGTTGGCGAGACGGACGATGTCCGCGCCGGCCGGCCCGCCGGCGAGCGCCACCGCCGCGAGCACCACGGCCCCCCTTCGCGTCATCATGGATATCCTCCCGGCCCGGGACAGGCTCATTCGGCCGACAACGTGAAGACCTTCACCTCCACGCCGGTCTTCCGGGCGCGCTCCGCGCGCACCCACTGCTCCCACGCGACGGGGCTCGGCCCGAGATCGACGCCGGCCAGCGCCGCCAGCGCGTCGCGAACGACCCGCCGCTCGATCTCCCGCCATTCCTCCTCGATCTTGATCACCATCGTCTCGAGGACGCAGCCGGACTGGACGGTGCCGATGTGGGGGTCGAGGGCGAAGGCCCCGGCCGTGACCTCCACGTTGAAGTCGTCGATGTAGCGCCCCTGCGTGCCGACAAAGATGTGGGCGCGGTTGCTGCGGCCGGTGATCTTCCGGTAGGTCGTGACCAGGACCTCCACGTAGCTCCGCCGGCCCGTCGCGCCCATCACCTCGGCCGTCCGGATGCGCGTGGCGCGGTCGCCGGTGAGCAGCCTGTTCCGCAGCCACGCCTCGCCCTCGCCCCGCGGGTCGGGAAGCGCGCCGAGGGCCTCCGCCATGGCGCGGCGGACGGCGGGATCGGGCTCCGCGAGGACGCGCGCCGCGAGCGGCCGGACCGCCTCGGGCCGGCCGAGCCCGCGGAGGACGCCGACGGCGGCCAGCCGGGCCTCGGGCGCCGCCTCCCGCAGGGCCCCCTGGGCGTTGTGGAGGAGCGTCCGGCCCGGGACGCCCGCCAGCCGCGACCGGGCGTCCGCGGCGACGGCCGGGTCGGCGTCGACGCTCGCCGCGATCCACCGGCGGATCTCGGCGTCGGACGCCGCCGGCATCGCCGGGTCCCGCCCCGCCAGGGCGGGCCACGGGACCGACGACGGCCTCGCGGGGGGCTCCAGGACAGTCGGCCCGTCGGGGCGCGCCGGGGGAGGCAGGAGCTCGGCCTCCGCGCCGAAAAGGCCGTACTCGCGGGGCGGCTCGGCCGCGGTGGCCGGCGCGCCGGCCCCCGCGAGGAGCGCGCCGGCGACGACGGGACGGAACAGGCTCATGGTGCTCCTCCTCGGTTCGATTCACCGAGCGAACGCCGGGACGCGACAGGCGCCGATCGGCCGCCTCCCGATCCTCATCGCGCCGCGGCGTCCGCGAGACGGCGGCGTATCAGGTTCCGGAAGGTCCCCCCGTTCTGCTGCGCGAGAAGGCCGCACCACGCGGGGTCGGGCGGGTCGACCCCCTCGTCGGCCTCCCCCACGCCGATCACGTGGACGCGCACGCGGCGGACCTCGTTGATCTTCCGGACCTCGTCGAGGATCCGCGGCGGGTCGGGGACGGCGCCGCGGTTGGGCTTCCCGTCGGTGAGCAGGTAGACGGTGTCGGCGCCGTTGAGGCGGAGGAGGACCGCCGGCTCGTCGGCCTTCCGCTTCGCGTCGAGGGCGACGGGGGCCGGGGGGCGGC
This sequence comes from uncultured Planctomycetia bacterium, assembly GCA_964445475.1. Classification (GTDB taxonomy): domain Bacteria; phylum Planctomycetota; class MHYJ01; order CAYUME01; family CAYUME01; genus CAYUME01. Next base: position 5,994 of record CAYUME010000051.1, on the reverse strand, counting down.
CTTTCACGGGGTCGCGCCCGAGGAAGCCGAAGGCGCAGTGCAGTCCGTCCATCGTGTTCGTCCCCCCGTCGGCGCGGAGCTTCTCCACGGCCTCCACCGCCTTGAGCCGGTTCGCGGGAGTGGCGGCGAGCAGGGCTCCGCTCCAGATCTCGACCCGGTCGCCGCCGAAGCAGACCATGGAGAAGTGGACCCGCGGGTCCATGGCGAGGACGGCGGCGATCAGCTCCTGCTGGGCCTGCTCCAGCTTCGTGGCCGGGACGCGACCCTCCCAGGCCGCGCGCTTCGCCTCGAGGGCGGCCCGCGCGGCCGTCTCGGCCGGGGGCTCGCGGCGCGGACCGGAGAGGACGCGCGGCGCCCCCGCCGTCCCCGTCGCGACCGCCGGCCGCTCCGGGTCGGGCGCCGCGGGGTCGCGCATGCTGCCGGAGACGTCGATGACGAAGACGATCCGCGTGGAGGGCGTGGGGATGCCGTAGAAGGCGGTGGTCCAGGGCGGAAGCTGGACGGTGTCGACGTCGGTCTCCCCGAGGGGGACGGGCAGGACGCCGGGCCCGTCCGTCCCTCCGCCCTCCCGGGCGCGGCGCATCCAGCACTTCACCCAGGCGGACAGGTCGTAGCCGTACGACTCGCCGGTGATCGCCTGGAGGGATTCGGCGATCTCGCTCAAAACGCGGCCGGGGTTCTCGCCGGGGTCGCGCATCGCGAGGACGAGAGGGCCGAGGGCGGTCTCGTCCCTGATCCGCCGGAGGGCGGCGGCGGCGGCGACCTTCAGCTCCCAGTCCGGGGCCTCCAGCGCCCGAACGATCGCGGGAACGGCGTCCCGCGCCCCCTGGGCGGCCAGCGCATCGACCGCCGCCGCGCGCAGAGCGGACTGCCGGTCCTCCGTCATCCGACACAGGGCCTCGACGGCCTTCGGGTCGGGGATCGCGTCGAGGGCGCGCGCGAGGTAGAGGCGAAGCCGCCACGGGGCGTCGGCGCGGCCGGCCAGGCGGACGAGGGCCTCGACGGTCTTCGCCCCCCGCGCCCGCCTGAGGCCCTGGACGCAGGCCTCGAGGACGCCCTGGCCGATCTCCGTCTCGCGCCGCTGGGCGAGCTCCCGGCTCATGAGGCGGACGAGGAGGTCGCAGGCCTCGGGCTCGGCGGCGGGGGGATACGCGACGGCGAGGCCCGCCGCGGCGCGGGCGCGCACCTCGGGGCGGCTGTCGCCGGCCTCGCGGAGGAAGGCCGCGCGCGCCTGGAGGTATTCGGCCCGCGCGGCCGCCTCGAGCGGGTCGGCCGCGGGGGCCGGCCGGGAGGCGGCGAGGACGACCAGCAGGGCCGGGGCGAGTCGGCGGACGGGGTTCATGGCCCCTCCATCACCTTCCGGACCACCACGGAGACCAGGGTCGTCTCCCCCGGCCGGCCGGGGTTCGGCGCCACCGCGCTCCGGTGACCGCCCACGGCGACCGTCAGGCGCCCGTCGGCGACCGCGACCGGGACGTCCGACGCCTCGGCGAACGCCCCCGCCGCCGTGGGCGCCGCGACGATCGCGGGGCGCCCCTCCACCACGACGTGATGCGGCCCCTGCGCCGCGCCGGCGTCCCCCGCACAGACGGTGACAAGGTACCGCCCGCTGGGCAGCGCCATCTCCCAGGTCTCGGCGTGGAAGGCCGACCCGGCCGAGACGCCGGAGGCGCGCGCGGGATCGGCGGCCTTCGCGAAGGCGCGCGGCTCGCGCCCCTTCGTCACCCACTGGCGGTCGTGGTAGATCCCGACGAGCGAGCGCCGCCGCTCCGCCGCCCCGAGCCAGCCGTACCCGCGCTTCGCGTCGAACGCCTCGCCGGAATCGAGCCGGGTGCCGTCGGGAACGGCCGTTCCCGCGGGCCCGAAGCGCACGCGCGCGACCTCCTTCGCCGCCGGCGGGGCAGCCTTCGCGGCGAGCGGCCCGCCCGCGCCGACCTCGAGAACCTGTCCCGCGCGGACCTCCGCGGCGGCACGGTCGGCCCGCCGGACCACCACGACGCGCCCCGCGTCGACCTGCACGCGCGTCATCTCCGGGCCGACGGCGAGCGTGAACCGCGTGCCAAGGACCTGGACGTCGGCCAGCGGGGTGCCGAGGATCATCGGGAGCCCTTTCGGCTGGGCGGCCACGTCCGCCACGAGCGTGCCGGCGCGGAGCTGGAGGTATTTTCCCCCCTCCGTGCCCGGCGCCGCGCCGCGCGGCGTCCAGCGCGAGATGAGCGCGATCATCGTCTCCGGCCCCGCGTCGAGCCGGGTCCCGTCCGGGTACGTCGCGACCGCCCGGCTGCCCGCCCCGGTCGCGAGCCCGGAGCCCCGGACCAGGTCCTTCCCTGCCGCGACCGGCACCCGAACCGCCCCGCCGCCGGCGAGCAGGAAGACCTCCCCCTCGACGCGCTCCAGCCTGGCGAGGGAGATCCCGGCCACCGTCGGCGCGGCGGGCCCGGGCGCCGGGGGAACCCGCTCCGGCGCAGCCTCCTTCGGGGGATAGGCGGGATGCGTCGTGAACGCGTCGGGCGCCTCCTCCACGGCCGGCGGGTCGACCGGCGCATCGGGCACCGGCTCCGCGGCCGGCGCGCCGTCGTGCGGCGCCGCCTGCACGACGGCCGGAGGCGCCTCCTGCGCGGGCGGCGCAGCGACGGGCGCAGTCTCCGGAGGTCCGATCGGGACGGCCGCCGGCTCCGATCTCCCCTCCCGCGGCGGGACGGACGCCGGCTCCCGGGACGGGGGCGCCTCCGACCCGCGCTTCGCCACCGCCGGCGGGGGCTCGACCGGACCGGGCTCCGGCCCGCCGCCGCGGCCCAGGAGAAGCCACGCGACGACAGCCCCGAGGAGGCCGGCCGCCGCCGCGCCCGCGAGGACGCGCGTCCGCCGACGGGGAGCGGGCCGCACGGGGACGGGACGTGAGGAGGCGGCGGACGCCGCCGCGGTCGGCTTCGCGTGCAGCCGCCGGAGCGTCGCGTCCTGGTCGACGAGGTGCGCAAGCGTCCGGCGCGCCTCCGCGTCCCCCTTCACGATCCGGTCGAGCGCCTCCAGCTCGACGGCGCCCGCGGCGCCCTCGAGGAAGAGCCCGGCCAGTTCCAGGAACCGGTCGTCGTTTGCGCCCACGTCCCGGGCTCCGATACGGGCCTCACGTCCCGTGCGTCATCGCCCGCCGGGTGCAGTCGAGGATCGCCCGGCGGATGCGGACGAGGATCATGTTGACGGCGGCGGCGGTCCGGTTCAGCATCCGGGCCAGGTCGTCGAGCGAGCGCCCGCTCTCGTAGCGGAGCCGCACCAGCTCGCGCTGGCGCGGGGGCAGCCGCTCGAGGCACGCCGAGAGGGCCCGCCGCCGGGTCGTGACCGTCCCGGACTCCTCGGCCAGCGTGGCCGAGATCCGGTCGAGGAGGTCCAGCGTCAGCTCGGCCTCGCGCGGGCCGCGGTCGCGGAAGTGCTTCGCGACCTCGCGACGCGCCACCCCGAAGGCCCACGGCAGCCACGGCAGATCGGGCCGGTACTCGGGGAATTTTTTCCAGAGAACGAGCGAGACCTGTTGAAGGAGGTCCTCCGCCTTCTGGAAGTCGTGGACGGCGGCGAGCAGGTAGCCGAAAAGCGTCCCCTGGTGGGCCATATGGAGGGCGAGAAAGCGGGCCTGCATGTCGTCGGATGCGCCCCCGCCGGGGGGCCCGGAAGGGACGGACCCGGATGGGGGGCGCGCGCCGGTGACCATGGGCCTTGCTCCGCCAGGAAGGGGAACCCGCCCGCCTCCACCAGTCTATCTCCCGGAGACAGCCCGACTGAACGCAAAATGAGGAAAATCGGCTCGGGAAGAGGCGGGGAGAGAACAGGGTAGAGAGAACGGGTGGGGGCCGGCCTGGGAACCCGCCGGGGCGTCCTGCGACAAGGCGCGGCGCCCTATCGCAGGAGACAGAAGATGATGGCGAGGGCGAGCAGGATCAGGCTGAAGAGCAGCGAGCCTTTGCGCGCCGGACGACGGGCCGCGGCCGCCCCCCTCTCCGCCCTCGCACGATGGACGCTGGATTCCATGGCCCTATGAACGGGCGGGGCCTGGAAAGGTTCGCCGGTTTCGGGGATTGACCTCCGCGGAGGATTGGGCTACCATTCGCGACCTCGGCTGTCCATTACAAGGAGCGGACGCATGGACAAGGGAACCGACGCGGCGGCCACGCTGAAGACCCTGCCCTCCGACGAGGTGCGCCAGATCCTGTGGCGCTTCGCGGACCGGTACGATCTCCAGATGCTGATCCAGTCCGCCCGCCAGGTCGCCCGCGGTCCCGTCGCCCGCGCCGTGGCGGAGGGGGGCCGGAACTCGCACGAGTGGACGCCGGTCAAGAACGCGCTGCTGAAGGCCTACGACGACGCGGGGCTGACCGCCGCGTACATGGAGCCGGAGCACGGCGGCTTCCTGACGGGCCCGAAGAATCTCGCCCTGGCCCTGATGACGTACGAGCTGGCCTGGGTCGACGCCGGCGCCGCGACGGCCGCCATGGCCGGCAATCTTGCGCTCGGGCCGATCCACGAGTGCGGGACGCCCGAGCAGGTGGCGCGCTACATGGCCCTCGCCTGCCCGCCGAAGCCCGGCGAGAGCCGCGAGACGTGGCGCGGCGCCTTCGCCCTCACCGAGCCGCTCCCGTACGTCGGCGTCGAGACCGGCACGCTGTGCGGCAAGATGCGCGTCGCCGAGTGGAAGGACGGCCAGGAGCCGGTGATCCAGATCGAGAAGCGCGGCCGCTTCATCACGAACATCGGGTACGCCCACTTCGTCACCGCCGCCGTCGAGTCCGACGACCCCCGCATCAAGGGGTCGTGCATGGTCATCCTCGAGCACACCGACCCCGGCTCGTTCGACCGCGGCGTCCCGACCAAGAAGCTCGTCCATCAGCTCTCCTCGACCGGCGACCCGGTCCTCTCCGTCCGCGTCCCCGCCCACCGCATCATCGGCGGCTACACGGTCAAGGACGGCGTGATCGTGCCGCGGCTCAGCCACGGCGAGGTGATCGAGGCGGTCTTCCGCCGCACGCGGGTGACGGTCGCCTCCATGACCTCGGCCAAGCTCCTCTCCGCCGTCGAGCCGATCATCCGGTACCACCGGACGCGCTTCCGGGGCGGCGAGGCGGCGCCGGGGACGCCGCGGTACGACCTGGGGATCCAGGCAAAGGACGACGCGAACCAGCGGCTGGTCGACGTCTGGGCCACGGGCGAGGCGGCCTCCTCGCTCGGCTTCGCCTCGGCCCGCCTCTTCGACGAGGTCGACCCGATGGAGAAGGCGAAGGACGCGGCGCTGGCGAAGCAGGGCGTCGAGGGCCCGCGCGCCCGGATGCGCGCCCTGATGAAGGTCGAGAAGGACGCCCTGGAGCTGCTCGCCCTCTCCCGCAAGCCCGAGGCCGAGCGCGGCCCCCGCTGGGAGGCGCTGCAGGGGGAGGCGCTCGTCCAGTTCGTCCTCCGGGACGCCCTGGCCAACGTCCTCTGCCCGGCCTGCAAGCTCTGGTGCACCGGCGTCGGCACGACGATGATGCGCGAGGCGGTCGGCCTCATGGGCGGCTACGGGATCACGGAGGACTGCCCGGGATTCCTCATGACGAAGTGGGTGGACGGCCAGCTCGAGGCGACCTACGAGGGCCCCGAGTGCGTCCAGCGCCGCCAGCTCACGATCACGATGGTCCAGCCGCTCTTCCTCGCCCAGCTCCAGGGAATGCGCGAGGATCTCCGGGCCCTCGCGGCCGCCGGCGGGCCGGACCGCGGCGCCGCCGCCCTCGCCGCGGCGATCGAGCTCTGGCAGTGGACGCTCGACCACCTCCAGAAGACGAAGGACGCCGCGGGCGGCGTCCTCTACCCCTCCTCGCGCCAGGGCGTCACCTTCGCCATGGCCGACGCCCTCTGCTGGATCCTCGCGGCCTTCTGCCTGATCGACGACGTCCGGGAGCTCGAGGCGAAGGGCGAGGGCAACCCGGCGCTGGCCGAGGGGTTCGAGGGGCTCGCGGCCTTCTACCGGGACCTCTG
>CAYUME010000050.1:0-13886 GCA_964445475.1 uncultured Planctomycetia bacterium | reverse complement strand
TGGAGGCCGAGGGTTCGAATCCCTTCCGCTCCCCCCCGCGGCGCGGCGTGACCGCGCCGCGGGGTTCCCTCCCTCCCCCCGCAGGCCGTCCCTCCCTAGAGCACCACGAAGACCCCGAGGCCATCTGACAGGAGGTCCGCCATGCCGCCGAAGAACGCCCTCCAGAATGCGATCGATTTCGCGATCGCCACCGAAGAGACGGGCGCCCGGACCTACGCCGCGCTCGCGAAGCGCTTCGCGGACCGGGAGGAGCTCCAGGAGACCTTCGCGCTCCTCGCCCGCGACGAGGAGACCCACAAGGCCCAGTTCCAGTCCCTGCACGACCAGGTGCCGCCTGCCGCCGCGGCGATCTCGCGCCAGGACGACACGTACCGCTACCTGCGCGCCATGGCGATGTCGGAGTTCTTCGACCTCAAGAAGGGGCCGGTCAAGACCCTGAAGCGCGTGAAGCGCGTCCAGGACATCCTGCTCGTCGTGCTCGGCGTGGAGAAGGCGACGCTCGGCTACTACGTCGCCCTGCAGGAGGCGATGGGCGGAAACGAGGTGCTCGCCGCCATCATCCGGGCGGAGAGGCAGCACGTCACGCGGCTGATGAAGTACATCCTCACCGACGAGAAGATGAAGGGGCTGGGCGACCCGTTCTAGCGGTCCGCCCCCGCCTCCAGCAGCACGAACGCCGCCCGGTACTCCCGCGTCAGCAGCGCGTTCGCCACCCCGGCCCCCGCCCCCGCGAACCGTTCCGCCGCGGCGTCCACCGCCAGCATCGGTCTTGCCACGAGCGGATTCCCCCGCGAGGTCGATCGCGCTCGGCTCCCGGTGGCGGCGTAGGCGCTCGAACGCGTCGGCGAGCGGGGCGCGATCTCGCGATCGCGTCCGGTGCGAGACGTGGGCCGGGTGGCAGAGCGCAATCGAGCAGTGCCTTCGGGAGCGGGCGGCGGCGACAAAGGTGGCCGCGTGGGAGACGCCGCTGCGCGGGATCGGGGTTGTCCGCCCCCATAGGCAACAGCTCAGAAACAGGGCGGACCAACCCCTCCCACAGGCCGGCGCTACGCCGGGTACTGCCACGGCGCGCGATAGGGGCGGGCGAGAAGCGCGTTCGCCTCGGGGTCGCCGACGATCTCCTCCTTCTCGCCGTCCCACCGGAGGCTGCGACCGATCTTGAGCGAAAGCATGCCGAGAAGAGGCAGGACGGAGGAACGATGGGCCCGCTCGATCCCGGCAACGGGCGCGGAGCCGGTCTCGACGGCCGCGAGGAAGTCGGCCCAAAGCAGCTTGAGGTTGTGGCCGTCGGGATCCTGGAGCTGCGCGTCCTCGTGGACGACCTGCCCCCCCTTGGCGTTGGCGGGGTAGAACGTCCAGCCATCCCGCCAGCCGAGATGGAGGGTCCCCTTCGTCCCGTAGAAGTACGCGCCGATCGGGTGCTTCTCCGCGTTGTTGGCGGCAAACTGGCGGTGCTCCCAGACGCAGGTGAAGGCGTCGAACTCGTAGACGGCCACCTGGTGGTCGGGCGCGTCGGTGGTCTGCTCCCTGTCGGTGAGAACGGGGGCGCCGCGGACGGGGCGGCCGCCGGTGGAATAGACGCGGCGCGGGGAAGCCCCGTCCGCCCACCCGCTCACCTGATCAAGCCAGTGGACGCCCCAGTCGCCCAGCTGGCCGTTGGCGAAGTCGAGGAACTGGCGGAAGCCGCCGGGATGGATGCGCCGGTTGAAGGGACGCTTCGGGGCGGGACCGCAGTAGAGGTCCCAGTCCATCCCCTCGGGCGGCTCGCCGTTGGGCGCCGGCTTCTCCGCCCCGCCGCCGTAGTGGGCGAAGAGCCGCACCATGCCGACGGGGCCCGCCCCGCCCGCCTTCAGGAACTTCATCGCGCTCGCGTGGTGCGGGCCGATCCGGCGATGCAAGCCGACCTGCACGACGCGCCCCGCCTCCCGCGCCGCCTTCACCATCGCGCGGCTCTCGTTGACGGTGTGCCCCGTCGGCTTCTCGACGTAGACGTGCGCGCCGGCCTTCAGCGCGGCGATCGTCTGCAGCGCGTGCCAGTGGTCCGGCGAGGCGATGACGACGACCTCCGGCTTCTCCTGCTCCAGTAGGTCCCGGTAGTCGGCGTAGGGCTTCGGCTGGTCGCCGCAGAGGTCGCCGACCTGGTCGACGGCGACCTCGAGGACGTTCGGGTCCGGGTCGCAGAGACCGACGACCTTCGCCCGGCCGGCGGCGATCGCCTCCTGGAGGACGTTCTTCCCCCACCAGCCCGGGCCGATGACCGCGGTCCGGTAGCGATGCGCCGGGTCGGCGGCGCGGACGGCCGGGGCGGCGGCCCACGCCGCCGCAGCCGCGGCCCCCGCGCCCAGGACCCGCCGACGGTTCCAGGTTGCCATGGGTCGGCTCTCCAGCAGGCCCCCCCCAGACGTCCCGGGCGCTTCACTTGGCGCCCGTGGCGTCTGGGCGTTTCCTTCACGGCGTTCGCACGTCGAGACAGACGACGTCCCCGTCGGCGTTCCGGCAGTAGATCCGGCCATTGGCCAGCACGGGGACCGTCCAGCACTGGCCGCCCAGGACCTGCGCGCAGGCGGTCGGCTCGAACCCCTTCGGCGAGGCCGGCGCGACCCTCAGCTCCCCGCGCTCGCTGAGGGCGATGAGACGCCCGCCGGCGGCCGTCACCGCCCCCGACCCGAAGTCGGCAGAGGCCCATCGCTCCTCGCCGGTCGCGAAGGCGACGCACTTGAGCGACGCCTTCTGCCCCGTGTCCCCGTCCACCCCGTAAAGGTGCCCGCCAAGGAGGACGGACGGGTTCAACTGGTTGCGCATCGACTTGCCCGACCAGAGCACCTCCGGATCGGCGTCGTCGCCGGGCCGAAGCAGCGCGCCGCCTTTGCCGTACCCGGTCGAGATGAAGACGCGTCCGCCGTCGACGACCGGGTCGGCGGCGTTGCAGCCGTACTGCGTGATCCAGCGGATGCGCCAGCGCTCCTTCCCCGTGCGAAGGTCCACGGCGAGGTACGCCTTGCCGGAGCCGAGGAGGACGTCCCAGCCGTCTCCGCGAGGGACGGGGAGCGGCGTCGCGTAGCCCGCGTCCTTGCTGGCAGACTGCCAGACGACGCGCCCGGTGGTCTTCTCGAGCGCCAGGCCGGCCTCGCCGACGTTGAGGACCAGGAGGTCGCCGTGGACGAGGGGCGACCCGCTGAAACCCCACCCCGGGACGCGGATCCCGGTCTCCGTGGCGACGTTCTTCGTCCAGGCCACCTGGCCGGTGGCGGCCTCGAAGCAGAAACAGTCGCCCCAGCGGCCGAGCGTGTAGACGCGGTCGCCGTCAACGGTCGGGGTGGACGTCGGTCCGCCGGCGAAATAGCGGTCGCCCAGGTCGGAGGGGTAGGCGTGCGACCAGAGGGCCTTGCCCGTCTCCGCGTCGAGGCAGAAGACGGTGTCGGTGTGATCGGCGTTGCCGAGGGTGTAGACGCGGCCGGCCGCGACGGCAAAGGAGGCGTAACCGGTGCCGACGGCGGCCTTCCAGGCGACGCGGGGACCGCTGGCGGGCCAGCGGTCCCGCCAATCCGTCTCGGCGGAGACGCCGTTCCGCCGCGGCCCGCGCCAGTGGGGCCAGTCGTCGGCGGGAGCCGGGGGCAGGAAGATCGCGGCGAGCAACGCGACGGCGGAGCCCGCGCCCCCCCCCCGGAAACAGCGACACGAGAACAACGACATCGGGACCTCGCTGAAGTGCGACCACACCCTCAGGTCGAAAAGGGTAGATCATGGGACAGGCCAAGGCAACTGAATTCACCGGACCCGCCGCCCCCGGCCGCGCGCCGGGAACGGCCTCCCTGCCGCTTTCCCTTGCCTTCAAAGTCCTGCCGCCCTAGAATGCGCCCCTCGTGAAGGCGTCGGGCTCCCGGCCGGCCGCCTGTTCCCGTCATCCCGCGACCCCCATGAGGCTCGACCGCCGTGATCCCCGTCACGCAGATCCGCAAGGGCATGGCCATCCGCTACGAGGACTCCCCCTTCGTCGTCCTCACCGTCGATCACATCACGCCCGGCAACTGGCGCGGCATGGTGCAGATGAAGATGCGGAACATCAAGACCGGGTCGAGCACGCAGGTCCGGTTCCGGGCGGAGGACCGCGTCGAGGCGCTGCTGATGGAGCAGCACGAGATGGAGTTCCTGTACGACTCGGCGACGGCGTACGTCCTGATGAACCCGGAGAGCTACGAACAGGTGGAGGTCCCGAAGGACTTCGCGCCGGACTTCTCGCTCTACGTGAAGCCGAACACGCGCGCCTTCCTGAATTACTGCGACGGGGAGCTGATCGGGATCGACTACCCGACGACGGTGGACCTGCAGGTGAAGGAGACGGAGCCCGGCCTGAAGGGCGCCACGGTGACGAACGTTTACAAGCCAGCGACGCTGGAGACCGGCCTGGTCGTGCAGGTCCCCCCCTTCATCGCCCCCGGAGAGACGGTCCGGATCGACACCCGCGACGGGGCGTACGTCGAGCGCGTGAAATCAACCTAGGGCGGAAGAGGGAGCCTCCTCCGCCCGCCCGGAATCCCGTCCGAATCCCCCCCGAGGCTCCGTCCAGGAGACATCCATGACCAAGATCCTCGTCAGCGACCGCATCGCCGAGGAGGGCGTACGGATCCTGAAGGAGAGCGGATTCGACGTGACGTACACGCCGGGGCTGAAGGCGCCGGAGGTGATCGCGGCGATCCCCGGCTACGACGGCCTGATCGTCCGCAGCGGGACAAAGGTGACGAAGGAGGTGATCGAGGCGGGGACCTCGCTCCGCGCGATCGGACGGGCGGGGATCGGGGTGGACAACGTGCACCTCGAGACGGCGTCGCGACGGGGCATCGTCGTGATGAACACCCCGTTCGGGAACGTCGCCTCGGCGGCGGAGCACACGTTCGCGCTGATGCTCTCGCTGGCCCGGAACGTCCCGCGGGGGGACGCGACGCTGCGGCAGGGGGAATGGAAGCGGAGCGCGCTGGTCGGGACGGAGCTGGAGGGGAAGACGCTGGGCATCATCGGGCTCGGCAAGATCGGGGGCGAGGTCGCCCACTTCGCCCGGGCCTTCCACATGAAGGTCGTCGCGTATGACCCCTACCTCTCTCGGGAGCGGGCGGCGGAGCTGGGGATCGAGCTGGCCCATTTCGACGCCCTGCTCGAGTCGGCCGACGTCCTCACCTTCCACGTGCCGCTGAACGACAAGACGCGGGGGTTGATCGGGACGGAGCAGCTCAAGAAGATGAAGCGGACGGCCCGCCTCGTGAACTGCGCCCGAGGGGGCGTGGTGAGCGAGGCCGCGCTGGCCGCGGCGCTGAAGGAGGGGCTGATCGCGGGGGCGGCGCTCGACGTCTTCGAGAAGGAGCCCCTCGACCCGAAGTCGCCCCTCCTCGAGGCTCCGAACCTCGTCCTGACGCCCCACCTCGGAGCGAGCACGGAAGAGGCGCTCCTGAAGGTCTCGGTCGACATCGCCGACCAGTTCATCCGCTTCTTCAAGGACGGGACGATCACGCACGCCGTCAACGCGCCGACGGCGACCGACCCGGCCCTCCGGCCCTACGCCGCCCTGGCCCAGGCCCTCGGGGCGCTCGCCGCCCAGCTGGGCGACGGGCGGCTCACGTCGGTCGAGGTGACCATCTACGGGGCGATCGCCGACCACGACCCGAAGCCGATCATCGCCAGCACGCTCGCGGGGGTCCTGAAGCTCATCTGCAGCGACCAGGTCAACTCGGTGAACGCGACCTTCTTCGCCCAGGACCGCGGCATCACGATCAGCGAGCGCCGCACGAAGGAGATCCGCAGCTACGCCAACCTCCTGACCGTCCGGGTCGACGGCAACAGCGGGACCTGCCTCGTCGCGGGAACCCTGCTGGAGGGGCGCGACCCGCGCGTCGTCCGCATCGACGACTACGATGTCGACCTGCGGCTGGCCGAGCACCTGCTGGTCATGCGCTACCCCGACCGCCCGGGGATGGTCGGGAAGTACGGCACGGTCCTCGGCCGGCGCGGGATCAACATCGCGGCCATGGACGTGGCGCGGCAGTCGCGGGGCGGTGAGGCGCTCGTCGTCCTCACGCTCGACGACCCCGTGACGGAAGAGATCCGGCAGGAACTCCGGCAGGAGATGCAGATCGACCGGATCTGGTCGGTGCACGTCTAAGCGGGGCCCCGAGGGATCCCGGGGCGAAGCGAAATCCGACGACCGACGAAAACGCCCCGGGCCGCAAGGCCCGGGGCGTTTATCTATACGGCCGTGCGACAGGGGACCGGCTACCTGCTGGCGGCGCCCTGGGTCTTGGCCAGCCAGGCCTCCCAGTCGGCCACAAACTGCTTCCACCGCTTGAGGAGATCCTCGCCCTTCGCGTCGGCGGGCGGATCCCACGCGGCGGGCTTGTCGCCCGAGACGATCTTGTCGAGGCCGGCGGCGGCGATCTGCCGGATGTCCCCCTTCATGGGCAGCCCGTACCCGTCACCGAGGCAGCGGACCAGGGCCGGCGCCGCCTTCGCGTCCCCGATCTGGATCAGCCCCTCGGCGGCGGCCATGCGGACCGACTGGTCGTAGTCACGGGGGTCCTGGATGGGGTCCTTGTCCACAATCCGGGAGATCAGGGCGCCCATCACGTCGGCGCCCCGGGCGTCGGCCGGCAGACCGGCGAGGGCCTGGCAGGCTGCCGCGCGCAGGTACGGCAGCGGCTGGGTCTTGGTGGCGCTCTCCCCCGTCGTCCACTCGAGCAGCTTGGCGACGCCGGATTTGTCGGCGGAGACGATCTTGTTGATCGCGTCCTGGGACGTCTGCCAGATGATCCGGCGGGGATGGGCGCGTCCGTAGACCAGGAAGGGGACGCCGTCCGCGCTGCCGATCTCCCCGAGGGCGATGGCGGCGAACTCGAGAGCCTCCTCCTTCTTCCCCGCCTTGGCCGGGTCGGCGATGATGGGGCCGCCCGTCTTGAGCAGCTCCCCGATGGCGTTGACCGCGTCGGCGGCCTTGAAGCGGGCGAGTGTGCGCAGGACGGCGATCACGACGTCCGGGTCGCCGTCCCGTGTCTTGGTGACAAGAACCTGGGAGGCATCCTTGAGACCGAGCCGGCCGAGGGACTCGGCGGCGGCCACGCGGACCTCGGGGGAATCGGCGACGTTGAGGAGGCCCTGGAGGGCGCTGTTCACCTCGGCCGGGCTGCCCGGCTTGGCGAGAAGCCCGAGGGCGATGGCAGCCCCCGCCCGCCGCGGCGCCGGCGCGGCGGCGTCGTTGGCGAGCGTGATGAGCTGCTTGACCGCCTCGTCGTCGGCGACGCGGGCGATCACGCCCGCCACGAACCGGCGCACGACGGGATCCCGCTGCTCCGCTCCGGCCATCGCCTCGCCGCCCAGGTACGGGATCAGCTGGGGGACCGCCCCCGCGCCGAGCGCGACCAGGTCGTCCTCGACCTCCTTGACCGCCTTCTGGAAGTCGGCGATGAAGGCCTTCGCCTCCTCCTCCGTGATCTGGCGGCGCGGCGCCCGCCGGAGGAAGTACTCCTCGTCGTACAGGTGGATGGGGTTGTAGTCGACCCAGCGGAAGGCGATCGAGCAGAAGCGGTCGACCAGGACGTCCACGCCCCGCCCGCCGTCGTACCAGGCCTGCCACGCCTTGGCGATCTCCTCGCGCGTCGCGGGGGGCAGATCGGACTTGAACTCCGTCTCAACCTCCGCCTCGCCGACCTTCATCTTCACCTTGACGGACCGCCGGGTGAGGACGCCGAGGGCGTGGTGGGAGGCGGAGCGGACGGACTCGTCGTTGTCGCTGAGCCCGTCGATGAGGGCGGGGACGGCGGCGATGTCGCCGATGAACCCGAGGGCCTCGGCGGCGTTGCGGCGGACCAGGACGGAAGGGACGTCGCGCCCCGACGCCTGCTCGGGGTCAAGCTCGGCGGGCGCGTCCTTCATGAGCAGGTCCGACAGGGGCTTGACGGCCTTGCGGCTGCGGATCTCGCCGCAGGCGGACGCGGCGGCGGCGCGCGCCAGGGCGCTGTCGTCGCCCAGGATTTTCACGACGGCCTCATCGAGGCGGGCGTCCGCCAGGGCGCCGGCGGCGTGACAGGCCGCCAGCCGCGCCTCCGGGTCGGGATCGGCCAGCGCCTTGCCGATCGCCTCCACGAGGGCGTCCACCGGGAGCGTCTTCGGCAGGTCGCGCAACAGGGCCTTCGCGCGCTCGCGGTGCGCGGCCATCTCGGCCCGGACACCCGCCTCCGCCTCCTTCTGCCCGCTGAAGACCTTCTCGACCTCGCCCTGCAGGTCGGCGGGGATCTTCGAGGGGGGGCCGGCCTTGAACGCCTTCGTCGCGCGGTCGAGCCGCGCCTCGACGTCCGTCACGAGCGCCTCGAGCCGGGCCGCCTCGCGGACGCGGGCGATCATGTCCGCCAGGGCGGTCGCCGCACCGGCCTTGTGGGCCGAAGACCGGGCCTCGTCCTTCAGGTCCGCCGTCAGGTCGGTGACGACCTGGCCGTCGGCCAGCAGCGCGAGGGTCTCCGCCGCGAAGTCGCGGACGAGGGGGTTCGGCGTGTCCAGTCCCGCGCGCAACCCGTAGTGCGCGTCCTTCCCGATCGCGAGGATCTTGTCCCCGAGCTCCTTCTTCCGGTCGAGCAGCTCCTTCGGGAGGCTCGCATCCTTCCAGTCGCGCTGGCGGAACTTGGCCACCGCCGCCTGCATCTGGTCGAGGTGGAGGTCCACCTTGTTCCGCTTCACGTGTTCCTGGGCCCGGAGAAAATTCTCATGCTGGGCGGCCTCGGGGTCGGACCAGCTCCGGCCGGCGAGATCCTTGTAGGTGGCGAAGGCCTCGTCCACGTTCCCGGTGGCCAGCTGGCACTGGGCGATGCGGTAGAGCGAGAGCATGGCGTACATCGCGCCGCGCTCGGGGTGGTCGGCCTTCTCCAGCACCTTCTTGTACGCGTCGATGGCGCGGGGATATTCCTTCCGGTCCTCCAGCCGCATCGCGTCCCGGTAGAGGCTGATGGGCCAGCGCTCCTGGGCGCTGGCACGCGGAGCCAGCATCCCGAGAAGGACGACGGCAGCCAGCGCGGCGAACGTGCGATGCATGAGGACCTCCCTGTTGAGATTCAAGGGGGACACGGGGCGCTCCCCCCGGACAATCAGCGCATGTTACCCGCTAATCTGCAAAAATCAATGTTTTCATAAGGCATCCCCCCCCCTGCCGAGACGGCCGGCGACCTCCGGGGGAAGCCGGCGGGGACGCCCCTCCGCCCCCACACAGGCCAGCGTCGTCTCCCCCTCCGCCAGCACCCGTCCGCCCTCCGCGCGCGTCACCGCATAGGTGAAGTGGAGCCGAACGGGCGTGGCGACCCGGACCTGCGTGCGGATCCGGAGCGGGTCGTCGTACCCGGCCGGGGCCCGGTAACGGACCCGGGCCTCGGTCACCACGAGAAAGATCCCCCGCGCCTCCAGGTCGAGATAGCGAACCCCCGCCGCCCGCAGCATCTCGGTGCGGGCCACCTCGAAATAGGTCAGGTAATGGGCGTGATAGAGCATCCGCTGCCGGTCGGTCTCGGCATACCGGACGCGAAGGAGCGTGTCGTGTTCCATGGGAATCCGCACGCGTGAGATAACCCGCAGGAGACCGCAGCCCTCAACGGCCCTCGCGGGCCGACCGGATCTGCTCCATCCGCTTCAGGATCTCGGCACGCAGGGGATGATCGGCGGGAACCGTCTGGAGAAGCCGCTCGTAGCGGTTCAGGGTGCCGAAGGTGTCCGGCGGCTGCCGGCTCTTCAGGTACTGGTCGATTTCCGTCATCTCCTTCTGAACCCGCTGCGCCAGCGCCTCGTTCCGCGCCTGCCGGGCGGCGGCACCCAATTCCTCCATCTTCTTCCGGGCGATCTTGTAGTGCGACTCGGCCGTCGACGGCACGAGACCGTACTGCCGGACCGCCTCCTCGAACAGGGAGGCCTTCCGCCCCGCGTCTTCCGTCGCCGCCGCCTCCCGCTCGGCCTTCTCCGCCGCCGCAAATAGACCCCGGCTGTACTGGTCGTCGCTCTTCTCTCCGGTGGAGAGGAAATAGACAAAGACCCCGATCAGCGCGAGGATGAAAAAACCGGCAAAAACGAAGACGAGGGTGAGCGTCTTCCGCTCCTGGTCCCGGTGCATGCGACGCATCCGATCCCGGCGGTCCTGGCGCCGCGCGGTGGCGGTGGGAGACGTGACGGCGGCCCCGACGTCCGCGCGCCCGGCCGGCTCCGGCCGGGGCGGCTCCCGACGCGGCGCCGCGGCGGGCGCCCGGTCCCTCGACTCGGACACGCTCCCCGTCGACCGGCCCCCCTCCGCCGCGCCGACCGGTCGCGGTAGGGGCGCCGGCGCGTTCTCGTCGATGAAGACGATCTCCGCCTTCCCGATCGTGACGAGGTCGTTGGTCTGCAGCAGGTGCTGGTTCCGGAACTGGCCATTCGCCTTCGTCCCGTTCCGGCTCTCGAGGTCGACCAGCTTGAAGCCGTGCTCGACCTTCTCGACATAGCAGTGGTGCCGGGAGCACTCCCGGTCGGTGAGAATGATGTGGTTGTCCGGGGCGCGGCCAAAGGTGAGCACCTGGCCGAGAATCTCCCGGACCTCCTCGCGCTCGCCATCCTTAACCCGTACGCGTGGCATGGCTTAGGCCATCCTCGACCGGCAACGAAGAGGCACCCATCATAGTGTCGCGGATCGGATTCGTCAATCGTCATCGCGCATTGGCCGACAAAAGTCCGGCGCGGGGCGGATGACGATTGTCACCGCCGGCGCAGGCGGGCTATAATTCACCCCATGAGCCATCCCCGCGCCGCCTCCATCCGGCGGATGTTCGACGCCATCTCCCCGCGCTACGACCTGCTCAACCACCTGCTGAGTGCGGGAATCGACCGGCGGTGGCGGGCCTCGACGGCAACCCGGCTGGGGGCGGCGGCCACGGGCCGGGCGGGCGCGCCCGTGCGCATCCTCGACGTCTGCACCGGCACGGGGGACCTGGCGTTTTCCCTTCTGGAGTCCCCGCCCGCCGGCGCGCCCCGTCAGGTCGTCGGCGTGGACTTCTCGCGCCCCATGCTGGCGCGGGCCCGGGACAAAGCGCGACGGCGCGGCCTGAACGGGTCCTTCCGTCTGGGCGCCACCGACGCCCTCCGCCTCCCCTTCCGGGGCGACGCTTTCGACGCCGTCACCATCGCCTTCGGCCTGCGGAACCTGGTGGACACGGACGGCGGCCTGCGCGAGATGGTCCGGGTGCTACGCCCCGGGGGATGGCTCTTCGTCCTCGAGTTCGGGAATCCGCGCCTCCCGGGGATCCGGCAGGCGTACGGCCTCTACTTCCGGCACGTGCTCCCGGCCATCGGCGGGGCGGTCTCAGGGGACGACGACGCCTACCACTATCTGCCGCGCACCGTCGCGGCCTTCCCGGACCGGGAACAGCTGGCCGCACGGATGGAGGGAGCAGGACTGGAGCGGGTGGCCTTCAAACCGTTGACCTTCGGGATCGCCGTGCGGTATGAAGGGAGGAAGAAAGGCGCGCCGGCATGATCTCATCCCTCCGCAGCCTCCAGCAGGTCGCCCCGCCGCCGTCGGTCCCGGTCGAGACGGGGACGCCGGAGGACTGGGCGCGCGCCGAGGCGGAGCTGGGCCTCCCCCTCCCGCCGGACTACCGGGAATTCCTCCAGGCCTACGGCTCGGGCTGTTTCCAGCGGTTCCTCTGGGTGCTGAACCCGCTGAGCGAGGACGAGCGCCTCGACCTCGCAAGACAGGCGCCCCTGCTCCTCGGGGGGTTGGCGGAGCAGCAGAAGCGCGAGCCTGCGGCCCTCCCCTTCCCTCTCCACCCCGACACGGGCGGGCTCTTCCCGTGGGGACGGACGGGACGGGGCGACACCCTGTGCTGGCAGGCGGGCGGCGACCCCGCGCGCTGGCCGGTCGTCGTCGCCTACGGAGCCGGCGGCGCGGCGGAGCGCTTCGACCGGTCGACGACGACGTTCCTCTTCCAGTGGCTCTCGGGCATGATCGCCCCCGGGTTGGCTCCGGTGTCGCCCGCCGTCGAACCGGCGAGGCCGTTCCTCTCCGTCCACGAGCTCGGGAAAGGATGACCCGCGCCGCCGGCACGGGGCCCGGTTCGTATCCGGACGACCGCATTCCCCGAAGGAGCGCCATGGCCTACAAAGACCTCCGCGAGTTCCTGGCCGACCTCGACCGGCGCGGCCTCCTGAAACGGGTCGCCGCCGAGGTCGACCGCGACCTGGAGATCTGCGCGGTCACCGACCGCGTCTCGAAGGCGGGCGGCCCCGCGCTGCTCTTCGAGAAGGTCAAAGGCCTGCGCGTCCCCGTCGCCATCAACCTGTTCGGCTCCGCCGGGCGCATGGCCCTCGCCCTCGGGGTGGACCGCCTCGACGCCCTCGGGCGGAAGGTTCAGGACGTCCTCGACATGGCCCTCAAACCGCCGACGGGGTTCCTCGACAAGATGAAGGCCGTCCCGAAGCTCCTCGAGCTGGCGGGGCTGATGCCGAAGGAGGTCTCGGACGGCCCCTGCAAGGAGGTGGTCGAGACGCGGAACCCGTCGCTCGACCCCTTTCCGGCCCTGACGTGCTGGCCCGGCGACGGCGGGCGGTTCCTGACCTTCCCCTGCGTCTTCACGCACGACCCGGAGACGGGGCGGCGGAACTGCGGGATCTACCGGATGCAGGTCTACGATTCGAAGACGACGGGCATGCACTGGCACTTCCAGAAGGACGCGCAACGGCACTGGCAGAAGGCGCGGAAGGCCGGCCGCCGCCTCGAGGCCGCCGTCGCCCTCGGCCCCGATCCCGCCACCGCCTTCAGCGCCGCCTGCCCCCTCCCCCCCGACGCCGACGAGATGCTCCTCGCCGGCTTCCTGCGCGGCGAAGGCGTGCCGATGGTGAAGGCCGAGACGGTCGACATCCGCGTCCCGGCCGCGAGCGAGATCGTCCTCGAGGGCTACCTCGATCCGGACGAGAAGCGGAGGGAGGGGCCGTTCGGCGACCATACCGGATACTACTCCGCGCCGATGGAGTTCCCGGTCTTCCACCTCACGGCGGTGACGCACCGGAGGGACCCGCTCTACCACGCGATCGTGGTCGGGCGGCCGCCGATGGAGGACTGCTGGATGGGGCAGGCCATCGAGCGGCTCTTCGCGCCCTTCCTCAAGCTGACCCTCCCCGAGGTCGTGGACTACCACATGCCGTTCGAGGGCGTCTTCCACAACCTGCTGATCGTCGCGATCCGCAAGCAGTTCCCCGGCCACGCGCGGAAGGTGATGCACGCGCTCTGGGGGCTCGGACAGGCGATGGTCGAGAAGGCGATCGTCGTGGTGGACGAGGACGTGGACGTGCACGATCCCTCGGAGGTGGCGTGGAAGGCGCTGAACCATATCGACCCGCAGCGGGACATCGAGTTCTCGCTCGGCCCGCTGGACCTGCTCGACCACGCCTCGCGGATGGTGGGCTACGGCTCGCGGATGGGGATCGACGCGACGAAGAAGTGGCCGGAGGAGGGCTTCGCGCGCGGATGGCCGGCGGAGCAGGTCATGACGCCGGAGATCCGGGCGCTCGTCGAGAAGCGGTGGAAGGAGTACGGACTGTAACGGCGCCGGCGGGCGAACAAACGGCGCGGCACCGTCCGCTTCCGGCCGCCCTGAAAATGGCGGCTGGAACCCGGTTGAGGACGAGGGGCGATAACCGGCCACCCGCCGCGCCCCCGCCCCCCCTCCCTTACCATTATCCACAACTCGATCCACGAGATGACGAAACCGCCGATGAACGCAGATTCACGCCGATGCACGTGTCGGATCGGCGTTAAGCGACGTGCCTCGGAGGCTTCAAGGATGTGGGCAAGGGGCAGCCCCCACCCCCTGTGCCCCCCCCGCCCCCTGAAATGGATTTGAATG